>CAYJID010000001.1:0-52039 GCA_964370135.1 uncultured Akkermansia sp.
AGTGAGAAGGGGATGACCTGCAGCATGAAGTCAATGACGATCGTCGGCGGCGCGCCACTGTTGACGAGGAGGTCTTGGAGCTCCTTGAATATCTGCCCCAGCAGCAGCAGGGCAGTCAGCGACGCCACCCCCATGAAGGTGACGAAGAGGAGCTGGAAGAAGATGTAGCGATCGAGGGTCTTGATCACGCGATGAGGATATGTGGGTAGGGGATAAAGCTGCGAGCAGCTGGCTTGGCTGCTAGAGTGTCAGGAAATTGCTCAGCAGCTGGATGCCGAGTTTCTGACTCTTCTCCGGGTGGAACTGCGTGGCGACGAGGCGTCCGCGTCTGATCGCCGCGGCAAAAGTGGCATCATAGGTGCAGCGCGCGGCAATGAGACTCTCATCAGCAGGGATGGGGTAGTAGGAGTGGACGAAGTAGAAGTGCGCGTCGTCGGGCATGCCTGCCCAGATGGGGTCGCTCGCGTCAGTGAGCTCGAGGTCATTCCAGCCCATGTGGGGGACTTTGAGCTGCTGGGTTTGAAATTTTTGTACTGGTCCCGCGAAGACGGCGAGCCCTGGGGCTCCGGGGCTCTCTTCGCTGCTTTCAAAGAGGATTTGGTAGCCGATGCAGATGCCGAGAAAGGGGCGATCCGCTGCGATCCATGCGCGGATGGGCTCGACGAGTCTCTGCTCATGTAGCGCGCGTGAGCAGTCGCCAAAGGCGCCGACGCCAGGGAGGACGAGGTGGGTGAGTCCGTCGAGCTCGCTGGGCTCACTGACGAGGATGGCGTCGTGTCCCGCCGCAAGGAAGGTGTTGCGCACGCTTTGTAGATTGCCTGCGCCGTAGTCGATGATGCCGAGTTTGATCATTTTTATTTAAATTGGTTAGTCTTTAGAGCATTCCTTTGGTGGAGGGGATGAGTCCCGCCTGTCGCGCGTCCTGCTCCATGGCGAGGCGCAGGCTGCGGGCGATGCCTTTGAAGATGGCTTCGATGATGTGGTGTCCATCGCGTCCGTAGAAGACTTCGACGTGGAGGTTGCAGCGGAGGTTGTTCACTAGTGCGCGGCAGAATTCCTCGGCGAGGCTCATGGGCATGTTGGGCGCGTCGGGTGCTCCTGCGGGGATGCGGAATTCGAGGTAGGGGCGGTTCGAGAGGTCGATGACGACGCGGCAGAGCGTCTCGTCCATGGGGACGTAGGCGTGGCCATAGCGGTTGATCCCTTTCTTGTCCCCCAGCGCGCGCGCGATGGTCTCACCTATGGCGATGCCGGTGTCTTCGATGGTGTGATGAGCGTCCACTTCAAGGTCGCCGTCGACGCGTAGCGTCATGTCCATCAGTCCGTGTCGGGTGAAGAGATGCAGCATGTGGTCAAAGAAGGCGTGCCCTGTAGTGATGGCGGCGCAGCCCGTGCCGTCGAGGTTGAGCTCGAGGGCGATGTCGGTCTCACCCGTGGTGCGTTTGCATGTGGAGGTTCTCATGGGAGTATTGTTATCTATCTGTCTGGAAATCTTGTATGGCGTATTCTATCACAGGAATTGAGCCCTTGGCAATGGCGAATTAGAGCTCTGCTACCTCTTCGAGTACCTGTTCGACGCTGATGTCGCGCATGCAGGGGCTGTCTTGATCACAGTGGCTGAGGTAGCAGGGGTGGCAGGAGCGGTGGTGGTAGACGACGCGTGCGCGACGGCTCAGCGGGCGGTAGCGCTTGCTCAGGCGACTCGCCATCATGACGACAAAGCGCGCGCGCGTCAGCGCGGCGATCTGGGGGATGACGCCATCCACGCTGATGAGCAGTGAGCGATGGCCGAGCTCCGCGAGGAGATGCTCCGCCTTGATGATATCGTGACGGATGCTCAGCTGGCTGGCCATGTCCTTCGCGCGCTTTGCATCGCGAGGTAGGGCGAGTAGTACGCAGGTCTGCCCCTGCTGCTGGAGATCATTGATCAGCTGCTGCCAGTGCTCGAGTGGCCATTGTTCTTCGCATTCCCCGAGGGTGGAGAAGGGGGAGATCCAGCAGAGGGCGCGTCCTTCCTGCTCACGGACAGAGTCCTCTTCCCACGCGGAGCAGTCGAGCTTGTGGCGCTTTTCTAGTAGGGCGAGGTAGTCGCGGAAGGCGTGGCGCACCGGACCGCAGTGCGCGGAGGTGAAGCTCGTCTTGAAGCCCTTCGAGAGGCGATTTTCCTCAAAGCCGCTGATGTAGATGGGCGCGAGCGCGCGCAGCTGCTTCCACGTCGCCGCATGCTCGCTCCACATAAAGAGGTAGTCAAAGGGACCCGCCTCATAGACGGCATCCACCTCCAGCTGCTCACGCAGACTCTGGCTCGGGCTATCCATGGTCAGCACATGCTTGATCATGCTCTGCTGCTGCCAGAAGGAGGCCTGCTCCTCGCGGCAGATCACGGAGAGCTCCGCGTCAAAGCGGCTGCCACTCAGCACGCGCAGGGCAGGTAGGCAGATGACGGACTCTTCGAATGCCTCGGGTAGCGCGACGAGGATGCGGAAGGGGAGGCGTACAAAGGGGGCGGCGGTCTCCGCGAGCATCTCCTTGCCCTGGAGGCCGAACTCCGCGCCCGTCTTCCAGCGGTGATGCATCCAGAAGCCATCGAGGATGCTGACTCTTTGCGAGTTCTCCAGAGCCAGATTGATGCTGATGGTATCGGCGGCGGTCTGATCGACTCCCTGATAATTCAGAAAGATCTCCTCACCCAGCACCGCATCCCAGCGGCCAAGGCCGCGGTTGCGCGTATGGACGGCAAAGAGGCGACTCTGGCACATGGTGTGCAGGACGGAGGGAAAGGGGGTCGTGCCTGTGACTTTGCCAAAGTAGGGGACATGCACGCCCTCAGCGGTGTACTGATCCGAGAGGATGCCGAGCAGCCCTCCTGAGCGCGTCATGCGCACGACGCGGCGCAGGCCTGCTTCCTTGCTATACATCTCGCAGCCATAGCCTGTGCGTAGCCCGTAGACGAGCTCCTCGAGATGTGGGTTGCGCAGCTTGCGGTACATGGAGCCAAAGTGCTCGACTTTGGTAAAGAGGGGACGGATGCGCGCGAGGATCTCCCAGTTGCCCGCATGGGGGATGCAGGCGATGCCGGTGCTGCCGCCGGTGCCGGAGTTCTCAAACTCGTCCTTGCCCACGAGCGTCACGGATGCTTCTAGCTCCTCGGCGCTCATGATGCCTACCTTCATCGCGCAGGCGAAGTTCATGCAGGAGAGCATCATGTTGCGCCGCACGAGGGGGCGCAGCTGGGCGGGGCGCAGCGTGGGGTCGATGCAGATGCGCAGATTGCGCGCCACGATGCGGCGACGCGAGGCGAGCAGGATGTAGCCGATGTAGCCTACCCCCATCCCCAGCAGGGCAATGAGACGTACGGGGACATAGCGCATGATCCGAACGAGAACGTGAAGAAGCTGTCGCATGGGAGTTTTATTGTATTTTATAGAAGCGAGAAGAGAGAGGAAGGAAGGGGGGGAAGGGTAGTAATGGGCTAGACAGCAGCACATCGAGCAGTCGGGAGACCTGCTCGCTCCTGCTCGATGCCCGCGTCCTCAGCGAGGCTCACTCAGGTGAGCCTCGCTGAGGCGTCTTAGTTGATGGTGTGAATGCGGGGGATGATGAAGACCTTGCGGGTGTAGGGATCCCAAACGCGGTCTCCGCCTTTGAATCCTTTGTAACTCAGAGAATTGTATGGTGTGAAGGGCGAGATGACGACATTCGCATACTGGGAGGTAAAGCCGTAGGGGACGCCGTTGACATCCGCCTTGCGCTTATCAATGAGGTTGGAGGGAGCGGGGAGTGCATCGGGGTCGGTGCGCAGCCAGCGGGCGTTGCTCGCAGGGCTGCCGTTCACATCGGCGATGACCATGGGGGGAGGCGTACCGGGATACTCTTCGCGTACGAAGACGTCGACGGCTTGTGAGACGATGCAGGAGGGCAGGACGGAGCTGAGGGCGAGTGCACTCAGCGCGATGGCGATGGTTTGAGTTCTTTTCATGTTGTTTCGGGTATGGTTAAGTTTGGGGATTATGGGAGAATTTGGCCTGATGACCAAAAGGGGAGTGAGCCGAGGGCGGCACGAGCAGCAGACGCCCCTCAGCCTCCTCGCGGGGGCGTACAAAGATAGGCAGGTAATCATGCTGCTCGACGAGTGCAGTGATCGCGGGGTAGATCGCGAGGAGGGGCTCGAGGCGTGGGAGCATCATCTTCATCAAGCGCTCAGGGATGGGTAGCTGGCCGACGTGTCCGCCTAGTAGAAAGGAGCTCGCCATATTCTTCCCATTGTCGAGATGGAGCTTCACCTGCTTGCCCGTCTCATCCTCATGGTAGGAGAAGCGCAGAAAGACACTCGTCGTATGATACATCTCAGAGCCCAGCGCGCGGGCGATGATGAGCTCGCCGTAGCCGTCGTGGATCTTGAGCGCGAGCAGCGTGGGGTGGGCGATGAGCGCGAGGCTACCGCCCTGGCGCATGCGGCAGCTCCGCCTGAGGCTGTAGTTGAGCTCGGACTCGGTGAAGCTCTGCGTCTGGGAGCTCGGCTTGATCGTCGCGAGCAGATGCTCCACATCGCGGGCGGGCAGGGCGTCGCCCACGCGTGCCCCGCGTATGTCTCGCAGCTCGCGCGGGCTCCACATCAGCCAGCAGAGGTAGATGAGCCCTCCTGCGAGAGAGGCAAAGAGCACGTAGGAGAGCCATTTCCATGGATTGAACCACGCGCCGCGTGTCGCGGGGCGACGGTCATCCTCCTCATCGTAGCGGGGGAGGTGGATCGCCTCTGTTATTTTCGCATTTTTTTCTGAGTGGCTATCTGTCTGTTTCTTGTTATTGCGTGCCTGACGACGCGACAAGATGCCACCGAGGCGATGCCACGGTGTGCCTGCTTTTTTCGAGTTGCTGGGTCGGTGGGAGAATAGCATGTCAAGTCACGTGGGCATTATAACTCAAAGAGAGGGATTTGCCAAAACTATTTTTTGTCGCATCACGGCAAAGTGCAGCATCATGACCGCGTGCATCATCTCATGCCTCTCGCCAACAAGGCGCGCCCGCGCGGGGCAGCTTGTGTCCAGCGCGGGCGTTTTTGTACTTTCAATTGATCATGTTGTTGACGTGGTTGATTTTAGGGGGCTTCTAAATTCTCGTCATTCTAAATAAGGAAATTCAGAAAACGCTTCACGAGGCAGCTTTTGAGTGCTTTTAGGCTGGATTTTCCCCGAATTTTCGTCTCAGAGGACACTCTGAGCCATCAATTCGTGAAAAATCCAGCTCTAAAATCACCTCAAAATCTTACCGCGCGAGAAATTAGAAGCCCCCTTTAGAAAAATCCGCCACCATCTTCCTCCTGAGCTTCTTCGGCGCGGTCGCTGAAGGGGTTCTGCGCAGGCCAGACGAGGCTGTCGCTGTCGTAGGGGGGATCGACGCGCGACTCCTCGCTGAAGCCCGCGTCGGGGTTGGAGTACTTCATACCACTGTAGGCTTCGTCAGCCGTGGGGCTCACGAGAACGGTGCGGAAGAGCTGGTAGATGGGCTTGTCATCCTCGCTCTTGAGTGCATCATCGTCATTCATGTCGTCGAGTAGCAGGCAGAAGCCAAACTGCATACCGCCGATCTCCGAGATGAGCACCTCCATGTCATACCACTTGCCCTGCTCCACGGTAAAGGGCTTGCCTGCCATGTAGGCATTTTTGTAATTACCTTCAAAGTCAGAGTTCCATGCCTCGGTGGTCTTATATTGGAGCTTCTCCACCTTGTCGCGTCGGTTTTGATCCTGATAGGCAAAGTACACGCCATCGCTGAGATTGTGCAGACCGCAGTCCAAGACATTTTCTCCATTGAAACGCACGCCCATCACGGAGTCAGCAATCCCGACGAAGCGGAAGCGACCACTCATAGGTGCCTGCACGCGCGCCTTGTAGACCGCGGCCCAGCGTCCCGACTTGAGCCTATGGCGCCCTGCGGGGTCGTAGGCATGCATCGCCTCACTCTCCAAGCAGTTGGGCATGTAGAAGGCGGTGGTGAAGAGGCGCGTCGGTAGACGCCTGTAGGCGGCGAACATGCCTGTCTTCCACCCATTATTATAGAATCGACTCAGGATCGTGAGCACGTCCTTGTCAAAGGCGATGTTGCCAGCCCCCGCATAGGGCGAGTCCTGACCATGTTGATTTCTCTTAAAATCCCAGAGCTGCCCGACAAAGGCGGAGGCCGCCGGCTTGCTCGCGCCCATACCTGGCTCACCCTCGCCGCCGCCGCCACCGCCGCCTATCCCATCACCGCCGAGACCGCCGCCGAGACTCGACGTGCCCGCCACGGCAGGGAGGCTGAAGTCGGAGACAGAGACGGGAGAGGTGATCGCATCAATATCAAGCGTAGGAGTAGGAGGTGAGGCCTCGAACTTGCTCGTCTCAATGGGACGCTCCTTCGGCTTAGGTGGCTGCTCATCCTCCACCGTATTGTAGGCGATGAAGGAGGGCTGTGGGTTGAAAATGACAATTTTGTAATAGAGCAATATCCCAAAGGCGATGAGAATGCAGGCTAGTGAGGCGGCACCTGCGAGGATGAGGCGACGCTGTGTCTGTCGCTCAGAGCCTTGCCTCAGCTTGTCGGGGATTTTGATGCGGATGGGCATGGGAGGAGTATGGCTTCATACGCTGACCTCCTGTGCGACGTCATGCAGAGGAAGACAGAGGTACGTGGGATATTGCTTATTCTATCTGAGATATTGCGAGGCGTCAAGCATCTTTCTCGCGAGTTTCTGGGCTTGAAACAGAGCGAGCTTTGGGGTAGAATCGCGCCGTATATGGACGCATGCGATATTCGATTTGGGCTCTGGGATGCTTTACAATGTTATAGACAGGGTGCGCAGGCGAACCATGAGGCCGCGCAGCGGGTGCTGGATTTCATCGAAGCCTACCCCGATTGTTTTGAGCGCGCACAGGCTCGCGGTCACATCACCGCCTCGGCTCTCTTGCTCCATCCTAGCGAGGAGTCCTGCCTGCTGACCCTGCACAAAAAACTCGGCCGCTGGTTGCAACCAGGAGGGCATGCCGATGGTGATCCCGATGCCCTGCGAGTCGCCGTGCGTGAGGCGGAGGAGGAGAGTGGCATCGTGGGGATAGAGGTGCTCGATGAGGCTATTTTTGATGTCGATGTGCATCTGATTCCAGCGCGTCCGCATCTAGGGGAGCCAGAGCATCATCATTTTGATATTCGCTACCTCCTACGTGCCCCGCACGATCGCATGGTGTGCTCAGATGAGTCCGAGCAGCTGGCGTGGATGAGCTGGGAGGAGATCAGGCAACGTCAAGAGCTCTTTGACGAGGCCTTTTTGAGATTGAGGAGACTCTATCTGGCGCGAGCGCATGCGGTGCTTCCTCCAGAGTGAGTCTAGGCATTCAGGCGATACCGCGCGCTGGTCGCTGAATGGAGAATGAAATAAGTGGCAAAGGCTGCTTTATTTGCAGAAATCGCTAAACTTTCTCCCCGGAGGAGGAGACTGACTTTCCAAGTGGGCGATGATCTCTGAGATCGTCATCCGTTGCCCTTGGGGACTCTCGACAAAATTGATGAAGTCGAAGAGCGCGAGGCGTATCACCGAGCTGCGGTCGATATTGTACCTCTCCATGATGTATTCGGTGGCCTGATGCATATCGGCTGTGCATTTGAATGACACCGAACGTTTTCCGAAGAAATTTAACATGATACTTACTGATGCTGTTTTTTTCTATCCTTGCCGCCCTCCTCGTGGAAGGCTATGATGAGAAGGATGTCGCTTGTTAGCATAGAGAATTCGTCATTCAGCGTCAAGTAAAACCATTCCAAAAATATGAAATAAGGCTTTAAATGTCAGTGGTATAAATCTGCATAAAATACACATTGGGTCAGAGCTGAGCTTCATTTTTCTACTGAAGAGTGCAGAGTTATTTTAACAGATAGAATCGCTTAAATCGGTGCAAAAATGTACAGCTGATTTGTAATCCGCATAGAAGAAAAAATATGAATAGATACAGGCATGTCGTGCAAAAAAATGAGTTTTTTTTTGACATCCTCCACTTCCAAGATAAGCAATTCGGAAGAGAAGTGGGCGCACACCGCGCAAACCGAGCTCAAAAAACAGCACTCCGTCAGAAAACACAAAGAATAAATGTAACAAAATGGGCGAAACGCATCCCTCTCAGACTCTCCCAATATTAAATGAGAGTATATGTTTTTATAGATGCTTAGCATGAGGTTGTTAAAAAGGTGTGTGCAATTTGCGATCAAGCAATTTATCCTCGCGTTTGCATCTCAGAGTGTCCTCTGAGACGAAAATTCGGACAAATTGCATGTCAATTTGAGACCAGAGCCCCCCACGACACCTCGTGGGGGAGAAGCGACGGGATATCCAGCCTAAAAGCACTCAAAATCAGCCTCGTGGCGCGAGTCATCTGATTAGCTTATTTAGGATAACGAAAAGCCCCCTATAGCTTGAAAATCAACTCAAAATCACGCCTCGCGAGAAAAGAGCCCCCCTCTCTCTACAAGATCAGACGCCAAATCGCTGATGAATCAGCACCTTAAAATGATCGCCTGCGCCAGGCTTCGCAATGAGGTGGCAGTCAGCCGGCGAGCTCTTGTCCGCTAGTGGGAGCAAGAAATCATGCTGATCGACGAGCAGCACCACATCCCCCATGCTGCTGCGTGCATGCGTGAGTAGGTCGGTGAAGTTCACATCACAGGTGATGTCGCAGGCACCCGCGAGTGCGGGCAGCTGCTCGACAGAGAGCATCTGGTGCGCCTTGTAGCCGCGCATGCTACCATGTGGGCGGCGGTAATAGAGCGTCTCATTGACATCCCCATAGTCGATGGTGACCATGGTGCCCGCCTTCCAGAGAGGCTGCCAGGTATGATACCACTTGTGGTAGCTCTCATGCACCTCGACGACCTGCGTCTCCTGTGCCCAGCGCTCAAAGACGCAGGACGCAGGCAGCGGGCGCTTCCAGCCCTGGCGGGCATACTGCCCGTCGAGCACCGCGAGCCCGAGCTCCAGCCACTCCCCCTCCTGGAAGACAAATTGGCGCGCGGGGAAGGCATCGGGCAGCTCATTGCTAAAAATAAAAGCGCGCCCCTTGGTCGCCTTGAGCGCGTGGGCGATATCGCTATGCGTGCGGACGAAGCCGCCTCCGAGCATCTTTTGGAGCTCGCGCAGCTTGTCCGATCGCTCGACCATGTGGTAGGTCAGCCGCAGCTTCTCCAGAAAGCCTAGCTCACGCTTGATGTCGAGCATCATATTGCCCGTCCCTCCACCTATCTCGATGATGGGCATGACGCTGTGATGATCCGCACAGCACTTGCGCCATGCCTCGACGATGCCGCGCGCGAGCAGGCGGCTCTGCGTCGCACAGGTCGAGAAATCACCCTGCCGACCGATCTCGGTGACATGGCGCGAGTAGTAGCCCTCCTCGGCATCAAAGAGCGCGATGTCCATGAACTTGTCCATGGCGAGCCAGTTATCCTGCGAGGCGATATGCGGTGCGATATTCACAACGTGTATGGTAATAAGTGAAAACAATAAAAAGACGCGGCACGTCCATTAGGACGACTGCTCCAGCATGCGCAGCAGCGAGACCTCGGCGCGTAGGCGCAGCTGCTCGTCGACGCGTACCTCGGGACTCATATCGCGGAGGCAGTTGCGGAGCTTTTCCAGCGTATTGAGCTTCATGAACTCGCACTCGGCGCAGGAGCATTGATCCGCGTCGATGGCGATGAATTTCTTGTTCGGCACAAGCTTTTGCAAGCGGTGGAGGATGCCTGATTCTGTGACGATGATAAAACTCTCCGCCTCAGACTCGCGGCAGTAGGGGATCATCTGCTCAGTCGAGCAGATATGATCAGCGAGCAAGCGCGTGACCTCGCGGCACTCAGGGTGGCAGACCACCTTTGCCTCAGGGTGCAGGGCGCGCAGGCGCAGCACCTGCTCCTGAGTAAAGCGCTGGTGCACATGGCAAGCCCCCTTCCAGAGCGTCATCTCGCGTCCACACTGATGCGCGGTCCAAGCTCCCAGATTCTCATCGGGGACAAAGAGCAGCGGCCTATCCTGTGGCGCGGCCGCGATGATCTGGCGCGCATTGCCACTGGTGACGATCACGTCGGCGAGAGCCTTCACACCAATAGAGCAATTCACATAGGCGATCACGTAGTAATTCTTGTCTGCATGCTGCTGGAGGAATGCTTCTAAGTCCTCGGCAGGGCAGGACTGCTCCAGCGAGCAGGCAGCGTCGACATCGGGGATGAGCACCGTCTTGCTGGGATTGAGGATGCAGGCGGTCTCGGCCATGAAATGCACTCCACAAAAGACAATCACATCGCAATCAGCCGCCTGCGCCTGACGCGCGAGCCCGAGGGAGTCACCGACGAAGTCGGCTAGATCTTGGATTTCCCCGCGCTGGTAGCTATGGGCTAGGATGATGGCGTTTCTCTGCTTCTTGAGCGCGATGATTTCCTCTCGCAAGTCTTGGTTGGACATGCCCATGAGAGTAGCACGTCCAAGCCCGAGCGTCAAGCCGTGGCAGATATTTTGCCTCACCTTATGGGGACCTTGCAAAATTAGTTTTGGGAAATTGCAGATTTCGAAAATGAGCGTCACAGCACGTCTTTTGCAGCATTTTGGTGAGAATTTGCCAGCAAAATCCGAAGCTGCTCATTTTGCAAGACCCCCTCATGGCAGCTCCGCATCACAAGTCTAGTGCTGCGGACAGCTTTTCGTCGCGACATCCTGCGGCGTCCAGATGAGCTTGGAGGTGTCAAATCCTCGCTTCTGCGCCATCTCTAGCAGCATCGCCTTCTGCTCGTCTGTGATGGTTTTGCCACGCGCAAGCAACCATAGCAAATCCGCATCCGAGCCTGACACGAGAGCCAGCTGATAATCCTCGCTGATATAAAGAACATTGTAATCCCCATAAAACCACCAATAGGGCGGCACAAAGCTCACGCGCAGCTGCCCCTCCACAGCAGGATCGGGACGATGGGCGCGACCCGTGGCATCACTCGGCTCTCCGTCGCTCTGGTGGACGCCCTCGTTGTAGACGCGTACCTTGCCGTTGTCGAGCATGGTGTAGGTGGCTTTGACCTTGATGAGTCCGTGTTCGAAGTGATTGGGGAGCCGCGCGATCTCATACCACGTGCCCATGTAGCGTGCGAGATCGAGCTTGGCTACTGTGGTCGTATCGACGGTCTTTTCTGGGGAGGCGCAGCCGAGGCTCGCAACGCAGAGACCGCAGGCGAGCAAGAATTGTTTAGCTAGTGCATTCATGGAGTTGAGACTTGATTTTTTATTATTCGGTTCATAATCAGTTAGATTTATAGAAGAGATGTACAGTGTAGAGCTTCTTTCTCAAAAAAAAATCATAAAAATGCAATTTTGTTCTTGCTTTATTTCAGAAAAACCAGTACTATGTGCCCGCACCTCTGCCACAGAGGTTCAAAAAAAGGCTCAGTAGCTCAGTCGGTAGAGCAGCGGATTGAAAATCCGCGTGTCGGCGGTTCGAATCCGTCCTGAGCCATTTTTTAATACTCCCAATCAACCAAAACACCTTCGGGGTGTAGCTCAGCCTGGTAGAGCGCCAGCTTTGGGAGCTGGATGTCGTAGGTTCGAATCCTGTCGCCCCGACTCAATAGCAAAGGGTTGTAATGGCTAATAGCCGTTACAACCCTTTGCTGTTGCTCATTTTCATCTTGACCTGCGGTTTGTACTGGTCTACAGTTGGGGGCACAAAGCAGGGGTACAAGACCCCAAAAGGGTACATATGAGGGCACATCTTTTAGGGCTCAAGGGGTACACTTTTTTAGCTGAACTTTTAAATTCAAATTAAATTTTATGGCGCACTTGAAACAAAGAGGGAAGACGTGGTTCGCCGTCTGGACACAAGACGGAAAGCGTGTCGTCAAATCGACGGGCGTGAAGGTCGAGGGCGAGCTCACCAAGGCCAAGCAGAAGCAGCTTGCCTATGCGACGGCTCAATCTATGGAGGCTGCCGCGAAGGGCGCGCTCACCATGGATGCGGCTCTGCAAGCCGTGCGCACGGCTTCTGTCTCTCTCGGACTGGGGACAAACATGCCGACGGTGAAGGGCTATCTCAGCGAGTATGAGCCAACAGGACAAGCCCAGAATGTCTCTAATGCGCGGCGCGCCATCGTGCGCTTTCTCGACTTCGCGCGTGACCATCATAGCACGAAACTCGACGCGCTGCCCGTGTCTGTGTGTCGTGAGTGGCTCTTGGCTGAATCAAGGCGTGTGTCCGAAGGCACCGTCGGGAATTATAAAAAAGCCCTGAATGCCGCCTACCAAAAGGCGGTGAGAGATGAGGTGCTCTCAAGAAATCCCTTCTCTCTCCTGCGCATGTCTGATGTCATTGATAAGGCCGTCGCGGTTCGCTCCGTCAAGAGACAGCCCTTCTCTCTGGAGGAGATGCAGCTGCTTTTCCGCGAGCTTCCCTACCCTTGGCGTGAGATGGTGCTTATTTCGTTCTTCACAGGGGGGCAGCGCATCGGCGATGTGGCTACACTGCGTTGGGACAGTATCGACCTTGAGAAGCGATTGATCAGACTTCGCACGCAGAAGACAGGCCATGCGCTCGAGGTGCCTATTGTTCCCGCTCTGGAGGCGTGTCTGCGCGCGCAGATGAAGGGAGCTCTCAGTGATGAGGTGTACGTGCTCCCCTCCATGGCCGAGCGGTATCGGCGACAGGCTAGCACTGTGTCAAGTGAGTTCACAGGGCTGCTTCGTGGCCTAGGAGTCATCGCGCCTCTTAGTGCCACGACTAAAAAGCGCGGCGATGAGAGGAAGGTCGTGGCGAACAAGAGCTTTCACTCCATTCGTCACACGGTCGTCTCGATGCTTCGCGCTTCTAATTTGGTCTCGCCTGACCTAGCGCGCGCTATTGTGGGGCATGATTCCGAGGAGGTCGAGCGCGCCTATTTCACCGCCTCTCATGATGACAAGCTCGCAGGGCTTGAGCTGCTGCAAAGCGCGATTGAGCAGCCTTCTTGAAGCATCTCTGCGGTATTACGCCTAACAAGACTTGCGGGCTATCCCGTACACGGCAGCGATGCTCGCGAGGTTCACCCATTGCCAGATGTCGCGCCCGAGCGCGAGCGGGAAGAGGGGCTGGTAGAGGAGTATGAGCGCGGCACTGAGGATGAGCAGTAGCTCGCGGTGGCGGCTCTCGCGGTGTAGGTGGATGTAAAAGCTATAGCTCGCGTAGGCGGTGACGGCGAGGCGCAGAAAGGTGTAGTAGCCGTAGGGCATGTCGAGCCACGCCAGCAGCAGCAGCGCGGCTATGAGGTGGGGCAGGTAGCGCATGCTTATTATTTTTTGTATTTCCTCATTTTTATAGAACCGCCTTGAGTGTATATTGTCTCTCGTTCGTATTGTGGCGTTTGTTCAAAGAAGTATTTATTGCCTATGAAGTTGAGCTGTGAGATAGTGTTTGTCTTTTGCTGCTCTTTGAGCCATAGTCCGATTTTTGTTACTTCTGTTACGCCTACTTGTGTGGTAAGGAGGTTGGCTATTTCTTCTTCACTATGGGGTTTATTGATTCCCTTTTCTATGGAGTATTTGCACCGCGCGGCAAAGTGGGCTAGCATGATGTAGGTGTCGTCACATACTTCTGCGTAGTATTTGATGCGGTCGATAAGACATGTCATCTGCTCATCTCGGTATTGGTGCAGGGGATAGAGTGGCGTGTTGTAGGCAAGGATGCTTTGAAATTTTGGCAAGTATTCCTCTAGGTCAAAGCGGCGTTGACTCTGGAGAATGGCTAGGGTGTAGATGAGGTGGAGGGCTTCGCCTTGCTCTGCTGCGGTGGGGAATAGCCCTGAGGCTTTTATCTTGTCGAGTATGTTGTCGTAGGCGTTCTTGAGCTCAGATTCGATGTGATAGATTCGAAAGTTGTGATGGAATGCTTCTTCTCGCTTTTCGCTTGCGGCTTGCGCTTCTTCTCGTTCTTTCTTTGTAGGCAAGAAGACTTTGCGCCATGTGTTTAAATAGTATAGTACTAGTACTGCGCCTCCTATGTAGGCTATGATGTATTCCATATGTGATTTTATTGGCTGGTGCGTGATGGGGGGCGTGTGGCTAGTAGCCAGATGATGATGAGGGTGATGCTGATGGGGCTTGTCCAGAGATGCTCTTGGGCAGTGATAGCCAGAGGGGCTAGGGGGCGATTGATCACGATGAGGCTGCTTGTGGTGGCAAGCGAGATGAATGCAGGTAGGTGTGAGCGGTGGCGGCTGGGTGATTGTGTCACGAATGGTGCATATAGCGCGCTGAGTGCGTAGAGGCTCACTAGTGAGTACATCATGCTGATGTAGCTCTCATCGTGATAGAATATAGCGATGAGTAGCAGCAGGATGGCGAGTACACTGGAGCCTATTCTGAGCTGCTGGCATCCTCTCTCATCTATGTCTATATGACGGTGTATCCAGTCTCCAATCCATTGATGACAAAAAAGCAATAATAATAGAACTGTATATGTTGCGCCGGTCGCTGGGGTATTCAGTGCTTCTAACATTTTCTAGGGTATTCTATATCAGTTTGTAGTCCGAATGTATTCTAGAGAATTTCAAGGCGTGCTTTCAAGTCTTTTTTTACAGCTGAGCCCCTTATAACGCTAGGCTCTATTCTCATCGAAATACACATGATTGACAGTCTAACAAAAAATAAGCCTTCGCATGCTTTACAAACGCCTTGCTCTCCCCCTGTTAGACACATGCTCTTCTTTCAACCTAAATTTTGTACTACGTCTAACAAATCAAAATTTCAATTTAAAAAAAATGAAAAAATATGCAATTTTAATGTTGACGACGGTGTATCCCACCTGCTATAGTCTCTCTATGCCAGGACAGCGAGCAACAAACAAGCAACAATTCACAGCTGCCTTTACAAAACATGAATTAAAGCAGATTGATGAATGCGCTAAGAAACTAGGTATTAGTAGAACTGAATTTCTACGACGTGCTGCCATGGAGTCAGTTAACGAACAAAATACTAACAAAAATAATGACAACTAAAACCAAAGATTCGGGTGTATCCCACCGCAAGGCGGTTTCTGCATCCATACTCGGTTATGAATTTTGCATACTTTTTTATTGACTAAGGTTTATCAAACCTGTAATATGACTTTGTGCCCAATCAGCCTGCAAAAGACAAACGTAATATTTCTATCCAAATCAAAAGAACACTTTTTGTGAAAATAGAAAAACTTGCAATAAGTCATGGCATTCGTGTTTCTGATTTTTGTCGAATGGTGTTAGAAGAGGCATGTAACAATGTAGAATTAACTGCCGAAGACTATGAACGAATCGCAAAAGAAATTAGAGCAGCAGGAGGGAACTGAAACAGTTCTTCTGCAAATCAAAGTACCTTACCTATTGCGTGAGGAATTGAGAGTAAAAGCCAAACAGGAAAGAAGAAGCCTCAGCGCGCAAGCAGCAATTTTTTTAGAAGAAGGTTTAACAAACCCTAAATTCTTAAATGATATCACTACTCGCGCAACTTTTATTTCTTCGCAGGTTTAACAAACCTGACAATCAACCCCCAAAAACCAACATGAACATACCACAACTAACATACGAAGAAGTAACCGTCCCCGCAGGGGCGAATCAGAAGAAGAAGACTCTCGCCGACGTGCAGAAGCTCTCCGATTGGCTATATAACTACGGCAAGAGCTCAGGTGCTCACTATTGGCCCTCTATATGCGCCGACATGGAAGACGGCGCAGCCGGCTTTGCTGTATATGAACCTACACAAAACCCCGATGATGAGGAATCACGCGAAACTTTACGTGTCTTTGTCGATATGGAGGGTGATTGGCAGACTCTTCTTTACTACATGACAGTAGATCATCTCAAGCAGCTCTATGGCTATGAGGAGGAGGCAGAAGCCCACGCTATACCCGCTGAGTCGAGTACGGTGTGCCACATGTCACTGGCGGAGCTCTATGAGGGCTCCGTGTCTTGTGACAATGAGGATGATGTCACCTCCGAGCAGTGCGAAGCTCAGCCCGAGTGTGCGGTGCCGAGTAACTGTCTGCTGCTGACGCTGGATGAAGCGCGCGCGGTGCATCGTAATGATTATATCACGTATCGTCACGCTGACGATGTCGTGAGCAAGTACGAAGTAGGGCGCCCTACGCCTCTGCTAGGTACTCCCTACTATGTCGTGGCTCAGCATATGGGGCGTGATAATGCTCTGCGCCTGCTAGTCATCACGCTCGACGTGATGCGTGATGTGTACTCCCTCTAACTAGAGAAAGGGAAAGAATCATGAGTGATACTACTGATACTATCCTAGACGCGGCACGCCGTGTGTCTGAGCCCTCTGCTGTGTGCTCTACGGAGCAGGTGGCGGCGATGCTGGCCGAGATGATGCGTATCATCTCAGCGCAGCTGGAGCGCCCTGTAAAGCAGGGCTATGCTACGCGCTCGCAGCTCTCGGCGTATTATGGCTATGAGTCGCCGAAGGGATTCGACGCGGCTCTTGATATGCTGCTGGTGAAGTACTCAGACCAGATTCGCCGCTTCACGCCCGAGTATGTGGGCGCGCGTGGCAAGATGGTCAAGGGCTATGAGCGGCTCTGCATCGAGGATGTCACGCGTGTCGTGATCCTCCACCATGGAAAGGGGAAGGTGAGATGATGCTGCTACTAGAACAGAAGACAGGGCTATTTGACGCTCTGGTGCATGAGGCTCTATATCTGTGTCCGATGAGGTCTGTGTGTCTCCAGAAAGATGAGGATGCGCGCGCGGTCATGCTGACATTTCTCGCGCAGTATCGTGATCTGATCCTGAAAGAGGTGTCCGAGGCTGGTCGAGAGCAGCTGCTGGAAATAGAGCGTGAGCACATCAATGAACTATGCGCGATTGGTGATTTCGTCCGCTATGATCATATAAATATGCTACTCAAGATCAAGGCCAATTTCAGTTACCTCAAATTGAGGGGCTTCGGCTCTGCGGTGCGCTCTCTGCTCTCGGCTCGTGAATATCTGCAGGTGAGCTACATTCTTGAGTGGGGGGGTCGCATGCTCGAGCATGCGACCTGTCGCGAGGATTGTTGGAAATTCGTCGCGAATATGACGGCTGGTAGAGTATTCGATCTACTCTGGGGTATCACCAAACCTCAAGGGCTGCGGGCATTCATCTCGCGTGTGAATGTCGAGGTGCGTGACTGCGAGGTGCGCCAGAAGACGGTAGAGAAAGCGATGTATGCCTATAATTCTCTTCCTCACTGGGGCAAGCCTATAGAGCTGTAAAACTATGAACAAGTATCTGGTGCGCGGGGGGCTCGCGACGCTGTGGGCTGGGTGGCTCGCGGTGTCGGTGATGGGGGTGAGGAGCCCTCAACAAGATAATCAATCAACCAATCAACAACAAGTAGAAAGTAAAAAAGTATATGACAATAGAATTTTGGATGGGCTCGATGGTAGGGATGCTGGTGACAGCAGTGCTTTTCCTCATCGGGTACTTGATCGAGCTGCACCACAATCTGCAGGAGATGCCGCTGGGCTCACAGCCTCTCAGCTCAGAGGAGGGGCAGGAAACGCTCTTCTCCAACTGGAAGGCAAAGACGACGGACTCACCGTAATCCGCTACTCGGCGGCCTCGATGGCGCAGGTGCGCGAGATCCAGCGGCTGCTGGGTCTGCGGGCTGATGGTCGTATAGGCAAGGCGACGCTCTCGGCTCTGCTGGAGGCTCTGCGCAAGCAGGGGGATCGTGCGAAGGCGGCGCGTGTGTATGCGCCTGCAGGAATCAAGCCGCTGAGATTGCCTACTCTTGGCGAGCTGAGGCGCGGTGACTCGGTATTCGGGAAAGCTGGGCATGCTCAGCTGGTGAACCTCAAGCCGCCCTATCCGCTCTACTACAATGGCAAGCTTGTAGAGACGATACAGGTTCACCGCCTAGTGGCTGATCGCGTGCATGCGGCTCTCGCAGAGACGCTGCGGGTGTATGGGCGCGAGCGCATCCGCAAGCTGGGGCTGGATGTCTTCGCGGGTGGGTACTGCTATCGCCCTGCGCGGGGTGGGTCTCGGCTGTCGGCTCATGCGTGGGGGGTCGCATTTGACTTCTACCCTGCGGCTAATGGGCTGAGGACTCCGACGAGTCGTGCGGCGTTCGCCCGTGCGGAGTACCAAGACTGGATCAAGGCGTGGGAGCGCGTGGGGGCGATGAATCTGGGGAAGGTACTCGGCTATGACTGGATGCACTTCGAATTCATCCGCCGCCGCCGCGTGTGAAGAAAATTTTCCAACTCTCCCTATGTGGTCTTCACGAGATCTTCTACCCCCAAGCAGTAAGTAAGAACGCCCTGAGCATGGCGGGAAAAAAGGCTCGCTCTTAAATTCGCCTCTGTAGTTTAACAGGAAAAATCCGCGCATGCGCGGGATCTGGGTTCGAATCCCACTGGAGGCTTGCTCGCTCTGGCCTGTAGTCAGCAGCGAGCTCTACAACAACAAACACAAACACATATATACAAGCATATGAATACCGCCCAGAATATTAATTCAATCGTAGTTGAGCGCATCGTCTAAGTAGGCCTTGCGCAATTTAACACTAAATTATTAACTCAAGAAAGAATTGGTATGTGAACGCTTGTTCCCGACATCAATGTCGGGAACAAGCAATATGGGGAGCTATTTTATACTACTAGACAGAAAGGATTTTTTTTGCATGAACAAGATTACAATGAAGCAGGACGCGCCCGGGGCGGGTCTGGGATTTTTCGGGCTGCTGCAGGCGGCATTTATTTTTTGCAAGGTCGCAGACCTGACGGCTATCGCTGATTGGTCGTGGTGGTGGGTGCTTTCCCCCATGCTCTTTGCGGCGTCACTCGTGTGGGCAGCGGCGCTGCTCTTCCTCGCTGGGGCGTGGATGGCGGTGCGCGCAGAGAAGAAGGCTATCACAGATTACGAGAGCTCGAGCTATGAAGGCTAGGTACAACGGAAAGCCCCTCGCGACGCGCCCGACGCGCCCTGTGCATTATATGACCGCGCCGCGAACTCAAGACGATCTGGTGTTCTGGCTCAAGCTGGGCGTGATGCTGATCTCGTTCGCCGCATTCTGTGCGTTTATCGTGTGGGGTGTTATTTATTCACTCTTGCTTTTTGTGTAGTCATGCCAGATTGGGTAACTAATGAGCTGCGCTGTAGCGATGTGGTGCGCCGCGCTCTGACGAATGATAAGGGGGATGTGGACTTTAATCGCGTGATTCCTACTGATCACCTGTGGGATGAGGCGGGGATGCTGCGGCCAGAATAT
This sequence comes from uncultured Akkermansia sp., assembly GCA_964370135.1. GTDB lineage: Bacteria > Verrucomicrobiota > Verrucomicrobiia > Verrucomicrobiales > Akkermansiaceae > Akkermansia. The sequence goes on from CAYJID010000001.1 coordinate 19,268, forward strand.
CGTCCTTCACTGCCATGGATGAGCCCTCTAACTGAGCTATGGGGCTGCAAGTGGAATGCACGGCTTCCTCAAGAGAATGATGAGCAGCGCCTGCGTTTTCAGACTCCGTGGAGTCAACCTCTGCCTGTGATCGTCGAGCTCTCAGCGCGCTATCCTGATGAGGTGATAGAGTGTCGCTTTGCAGATGAGGATCTCGGCTGCAACTGCGGGGAGTACAAAATCAAGGCTGGTGAGGTCTATGATGATGTGGTCGAAGGGATGCCCAGTGGAGCAGGCCGAACGGATCAGGAGTGGAGAAAGTTCGCCTTTCACCTGCTCGAGCCTGCTGGCGATAACTCACCAGAGGTCTACGGCTATGACGATGAGTTCAACCTTATAGAAGAATAATCTGTATACTAAATCGTGGTTTTCTATACATGTCGTCGTTGATGTGTATAGGAAACCGCCAAAACACATACATATGAATCAAATTACTGTTACTATCATGCACCCCTCATCTGCGCTCTCGGGCAATGGGCGGGCGAATCGCTGGGCTCGCTACGAGGCGTCCAAGGCCTCGAAGCGTCAGGCGCGCGGGGCGATGCGTGCGCAGTTGGCACAGGTGCCAGCGACTGCTCAGCACGAAATCAAGTCGGCGGTCTATTTCGTCGACTGGTACTACAAGGGCACGTGCCCCGATGATGACAATGTGATCACGCGCATGAAGTACGCACGTGATGGCATAGCCGAGGCTCTGGGCATTAATGATCGCATCATGCGCATAGGGGCTATCAGACCACATCATGACAAGGGACGTGCTGGTACGGTGACTGTCACCGTGAGGCTGTATGACTTCGAACAGGAAGGGGGTGAGGGATGATTAGGATGTATCCACACCAATCCTCAACTTTGGAATTTATCTCGCCTCATCAGTCGCATGTAGCCAAGCTTGATATTCTGCAAAAAATAGGTTGCCGTCTATGGTACCTCAAGATGATCAATCCACGTGAATGCTCAGAATTGGGCTTTGGATTCATGCTGAAAGTAGCGAGCGTGGAGCGGTTCAAGTTGCAGCTACGCGGCGTCACTGCCTACTGTGAAGATCTCATCGCCCAGTGGGCTATCAATGGAGGTGAGGGATGACACATATTCTTTTATCCGTTCACCCGAAGTGGGCACAGCTCATTCTCTCGGGGGAGAAGACGGTGGAGATTCGCCGCACAATGCCCAAGAGAGGCACAGCGGATGTACCACCCTTCCGCGATGGTCATTCATTTATCCTGACGCAGATCAAGCTCTACCTCTATGAGACCTCTCCTACAAAAATGATTGTCGGTGAGGCTCTATGCCACACTATATATGATCTAGGCGGCTGCTACCGCGAGACATTTCACTGCTTGCGACAGGACGCGCGCCTCTCTGTCAAGGAGATGGAGAACTACCTGCCAGAGAGTGCAGGCTATGCCTTTTGCCTGTCCAAGGTCGTGCGCTACGATCAGCCGCTCTCGCTGGAGGAGGTGGGGATCAAGCGCGCGCCTCAGAGCTGGTGCTATGTAAATGAAGGAGGTGAGAAATGAACCGCGCCGAGATCAACTTATTGTCAGACAAAGATCTGCTGAAATATGCCCTGTGGCATGAACGACGATACACGGTCCAAGTTAGTAGAGTTCATTTTTACGACGATGATCTGAGAGCGGCGTTGCGCGCGGAGGCCATGAAAGAGCTTCGATGCGGAGCAGAGTACAAGAAAGAAATCCTCAAGCGCATGAAGCACTCTCCCTCTATGCTTCATGAAATAGAGACATAAGTTTTTTTGTGTCTCAAAAATCCTCAAAAACAAAACACAACTATGAAAAAAATAAATAAGGCGCTCAAAAAGATGTGGGCAAAATTACCAGGTGTCAAATACCCCCCGACTGACACGCGCATACCCGAAGGCTACAATCCCAAGACGCGCGAGCCTTATCAGGATGTGCCCCATGGCTACATCACGACGCCTGAGGCGGCAGAGCTGCTGCACTCAGGCAAGTCGGCGGCGCGCGTCAAGCTCATGAGGCTGAAGATGCCTTTCGTCTTGGTGCAGCTCGAGGGCAAGCCCCCGCGTTATTACTGGAAGAAAAAGCGTGTGCTGGCTCTCTCCAAGAGGATAGCCCCTCTAGGTACGCCCGAGATGGTGGCTGATATGCTCACGACGCAAGAGGTGTGCGAGGTGGCGGGCGTGGTTCGCTCGACGGTGTACCGTGCTATTGATACTGGAGAGCTCAAAAAGTATACCTATCGCATGCTCACGGAGCAGGGACGCCAGAAGCGCACCTACTTCACACATGAGGACGTCAACGCATGGGTGGAGAAGCGTGACGGCTCTGCATGGGCTCGCCGCATGATGGATCTGTAAGGGGGAGCTGAGTATATGAACCTGACCCCTTTTGACATAGGTCCCGATATTGCGTCCTCTCCCGAGGTGATGGAGATCGCCGAGAAGATGAAAAAGAATCGCTTTCTCATCGTGGGTCTCATCGTCGCATTCCGTGGCTGGTGCTATCGCCATGCTCACGGATGCGAGACGGGGCTGAGCCGTAAGTCTCTCAATACCCTGCTCTCTACGAGGGGTATTGCTGAGGCGATGATCTCGGTGGGGATGCTCATCGAGAATGAGGACAAGAAGCTAGTGATCAATGTCTCTGAGCCTACACAAGGCTCATGTGAGCCCGCGTCCGTCACAGAGATGGAGATCAAGCGCCGCCCTATGACTCAAGCAGAAAGAGCTCAGAAAACCCGTGACAAGAAGAAGGCTCTGCGTGACGCAGCGTCACAAGATCGTCACGAAGATCGTCACGAAGAGCGTGACGACGCGTCACGAAAAAATGTGACGCGTCACGTGACGCCTCCCCCCTATATATATACTAATACTATAGAGAGTAGTGCCACCGTGGTAGAACGCGGGCGTGACGCTTTCTCTGAATCGACGGCTGGAACAACTCGCGCGCGCCAAATTAAAAAATTGACATATAGCGACTTCCTCCTAAAAATAGGCGGTGCGCATCCTACTAGCTCGTCGCTGCTGCTGCTGCCAAAAGATGCTGAGGCGGCATCCAGAACGGCGTATGAGACTTGGGATCTGGGCGACGATGAAGCCGAGCTACTCACGGCCTTCTACAAAGCCGACATGTCCACGGTGCCGAAGGGCACGAAGTTCTGGCGGCCTCGAAGCCTCAAGCAGTACTACGACCAGCTAGGCGACGTGCTCAGCCACGCCCAAGACTGGGCGAAGTGGAAGGGCTGGAAGCCCAAGGCCAAGGCGCAGAAGATAGCCCAGAAGCAGGCCGAGAAGCCCCCCGAACCCGAAGACCAGAGCCCAGAAGACCATGAGGAGATGATGGCATTCTGGAACGCTCAGAAAGAAAATCTCAGAATCCCCAGCATCAATGCCATCAAACCCATAAGCCCCCCTACAGAAGAATGCCCCCCGACTACCACGACACCCGAGCCCTCTATCACGACATAGCCCGCGCGGCTCAGCTCAATGAGAAGCGCGCACGTCTGGGGCTCATCTCCTCACTGGTGGCACAGTCGCCGCCACTCCTAAGCACGACAGCCGCCGTGCTGCTGTGCATTGACCTCTATGGCGATTGTCCCTTTTTCAAAATCGCGCGCCATGTGAACATCCATGCCGACACGCTCAGAAAGCAGCTCTCCTCTCTGAGCAAGGACGCGGGACTCATTGGATCACGCATCGAAAAGCCTTCACGTCGTCGCCTCTACCGCCTGACGGATCAGGGGCGCGAGCTCATCGCCAAAGTCCAGCGCGACGCGCAGCAGCAGATGCAGCTCGCGTGCTCTCTCCACGGCATAGAGGAGGAGAGCGATGAGTGAGACTGAGCTCAATGTGAGGCAGGAGCATTTTGCGCGCCTGCTCTTCTCAGGTCGTAGCCAAACGGACGCATACAGAGAGGCTTATGACGCGCATGATCTCGCAGAGAAATCACTCTGGGAATCTGCATCACGCCTGTCAAGGAATGTCAAGGTACGCGCCTACATTGACAATCTGCGGGCTGAGGCACGCAGTGAAACAATCATGGACCGTGTCGAGCTCATGGAGTGGTATACAGAAAAAATGCGCGCTGATCCTGACGATGATGCGGATCTCTCGACAAAGCAGATACGCAAGGGGGAGGCTGCCAAGGAGCTAGCCAAGCTGGGCGGCTACTACCCCACCGAAGAAAAAGAGGTGAAGGTTGACATTGTGCATGCCTTCGCTGAATCGCAGATGAGGAGCGCGGCTGATGAGCCGCTGGTCTCTGAGGAAGAACCCTAACCCAACCAATCAAAACAAATGAATATCAATTTTCTCGGCGTAGAGCTCTCGCTCTCCGTCATCGCTGATAGGGAGAGCCGCGTGGTGCTGGCTCTCCAGTCGTCCGACGCGCAACCCCTGCCGCTCGATGGGGTGACATTCACCGCCGTCGTGGAGGTGGATGGCATGGAGCAGCCTATGGCTATCGCCGCCATTGATGGCTTGAGCGGGCAGGTGTCTCTAGTCATTCCCCCACTGGTCGAGGGACGACACCGCTTTGAGCTGCTGGTGACGAGTGACTCGGGCGAGAGCTCGACGCTGGCTCACGGCTGGATAGGGGCGCTGTCCATGCTCATCAAGCCCGATGTCGAGAGCTGCCATGATAGAACGATCAAGCTGACGCTTCCCGAGCGGGAGGGCGACTACCTGCTTGCCTCATGGCAAGCGAGCACGCAAGCCATGATCGCCGCCGCTCAGGCGCAGGCGTGGGCAGAGAAGGCCGAGACAGCAGCCGAGGGCGTGGGCGACATCATGCAGCGCGCCGAGACCGCCGTCGAGACGGCTGAGGATGCAGTCAGCAAGCTCGATGCCGTAGACGCGAAGCTGGCCCTATTTGATGACAAGATCGCCTCCGCAGTCATTCCCAATCCTGCCACAAATACGTGGTGGATAGGCGGAAAAGATACCTTTGTGTCTGTCACTGGCGAGAATGGGAAGAGCCCCCAGATTTCTAATGTAGGCACATGGCTACTCTGGGACGATGAGCAGGGCGTCTATGTCGATACAGGTGAGAAAGCCCTGCCTGATGATGGACACTCGCCCTACATCGGACCTAATGGGACATGGGTGACGCACGACCCGCTTGAGGGCTGGATTGATACGCTTGTGCAGGCTCAAGGCGTGGATGGGCTCAACGGCGTGAGCATGCGCCGTGTGATCATCGACTCGCTGGATGATCTGCCCGATGAGCAGCAGCTGGGAGTGTATTACTACATCCTCAATGATCAGGACGCCTTTGATGTCTACGCATGGCTGGAGACCCCCGACGGCGTGGGCTCATGGATCATGATAGGAGAGGCGAATGATATTGCAACGGCTGAGCTCTACGGTCTTACCAAGCTGGGCACTGACTCGATCATCGAGGATGGGGCCAGTGTCGGCAATGATGAATCGGGCGCGATGGCTGTCCCTCTCGCCTCCATCGCCACGGCGGGGGCGGTGGTGATCAGCTGTCCCGACCTGCTTGAAGAGGGCGCGCGCATCGGCTGGGATAGCGCGGGCAAGATCCGCGTGATCTCCGCGACGATGGAGCATCATGGCTCTGTGCGCCTGTCCATGTCTGCCACGGCGCAGGATGGCTGTATAGGTCTCATGAGCAATGGCATGATAGGCACGCGACGCGCGACGCTCTATCAGCCTGGTACCATCCTGCTAGGCTCCTCGATCCAGCAGGTGAACTCTCAGCCCTACATTGTGGGCGTCGGCGCAACATCGGGCGGGCAAATTTGTAACAATCTACTCTCACAGGGCGCGCTCCAGCACCAGCGCATGGGCGGCTGGACTGGCTTGAGCATGGACTGGCTCGACGAGAGTGCCGCGAGCCATCCCGCGCGCTATACAGAAGATGATTATTACATGGGGCTAGCCACCACGGCGCAGTTCTCCCAGAGCCAAGCGGAGGGGCTCACGCTGCTGAGTGCATCGAGCTCGCTGCTCGCGGGCGTCTACATCGCCACGAGCATCACCGACACACGCCCCGAGGCTGTCATGTCGGCATCTGGGATGTCGGCTCACCTATCCAGCAACTACTACAGCAAGGCCGAGACCTACACGCGCGACGAGATCACCGCCGCTGACAATGCGGTGCGGACGTGGGTGAGCTCGACCTACGTGAGCCAGACCTCTCTACAGGCTCTGGGCTATGCGACCAAGCAGGAGCTCGCAGAAGGGCTCGCCACGAAGATGAACACCTCACCCACGGTCACGGAGATTGTCGCCTTGAGCAAGGCAGACTTTGACGCGCTGGAGAGCCGCGACGCGACCACCCTCTACATCTGCCCCCCATCACAATAATGAGAATCTCCAACGGCAAGCAATTTCATAATGCCTTTGTCCAGTATGCCTATCTGGGAGACAACCCAGTAGGCGAGATCTGGTTGGGAGATCGCAAGCTCTACCCCTCCGATGAGTCGCGCATCTCGCGTCTCTATGTCGAGCTGCCCGACGAGGGCTCAGATGCGTGGTGCTACCTCCAGCACGGACTCGACGCGCTCAAGCTCACCTCAAAGGAGGTGGGCTACATGCTGCTACATGTGGCGGGGATGGAGTACGCGGTGGAGTTCTCGCACTCGGGGCTGCACAAGGCAGGGCTGGATCACAATGAGCTCAGCTTCTCCCTCGATGAGGGGCCGTCTCTGCATGACGTGCAGGCTGGCGACGAGATCGAGCTCTCTATCTTTGTCGGCGTGCGCCAGAGCACGATAGTCTATGCAGACCCCGACAAGATAGCGGAGCTCTTGCCCATCCTCCCCCAGACAAAGCTCTGTGGGAGAGTCGTCAAAGGGCAGAAGAAGACCAACGCCATCTCCGATTTCTGGCTATTCAATCAAGACGAAGAGCTCTACAAGGGGCAGATTGCCATACGCGGGCACAAGCGCGGCGTATGGTCGCAGCAACTCAAGACAATCAATGAGCTCCACCCATACCCCCTCTTGCGCGTGCAATGTGAGGCCGCACACTATCCTCACGCCAGTAGCGGCTCAGGGTGGCTGCTCTATCCCGCCATCTCCAAGACCATCAAAGCAAAAATTACAAAAATCATAGGACAATAACAAAAAATGCAAACAAGAATAGGATTCAACGGCGGGGAGATGAGCCCCGAGATGGCGTGCCGCGTGGATATGGAAAGCTATCTGCGAGGCTGCAACGTGCTTGAGAACTGGGAGCTGTCCCAGATGGGCGGCATACGCCGTCGGCGCGGCATGCGCTACATGACGGGCGATCTCTCCGAGAGCTCTATCATCATCCCCTACATCTATAGTTATGACCCCTCCATCGAGGGGGTATTCCTCATTGAGCTGGATGGGGCGCGCCTGCGTGTGCTCTCGCCGCTGGATGGTGGGGAGCTCGCGAGCTTCTCCGATGGCTCATTCTACCTCGACACGGCAGATCTCCAATACAAGCAGATCAACAATCTGCTGCTGCTCATCACCTCCTACAATCGCCCTATGGTGCTGAGTCGCGATGAGGCGGGGGCGTGGGAGCTTGAGCCATGGGAGTTCAAGAATACGCCGTGGAGGTACAACGAGATACGGGATGAAGAGCTCAAGATCACGCGTCTGGATGATGAATCGGGCGCGCGCTACACAGTAGACTTTGGCGAGAATGCCGAGTCTGAATCACTCATTGATGGAGCGGACACGCTGCGAGCCTCCTACTGGGTGGAGCGCGCGCAGCTGCAAGGCTCAGGGCGCGAGATGCGCGAGGGCATCATCCCGCTGGTGCTCCCATTCCCCGAGATCAGCGCAGGGCAGAAGGTAGCGGAGATCTCAGGGGGGAACTATAGGTACTACACCTGCCGGCAGGAGTGGACGCGGGTAGACAATTACCTCACAGGGATGAACGATCCCGATAACTACCCTGACAATTTTGTACTTTGCGAGACAGAGGAGGGTGAGGGCACTCTGGTTTACGTGACTTCATTAGCAGACTTTCCTCACGTCGAGAAGGGCGTGCGCCTCGCGCTGGATGTGAAGTACTGGAAGCACTACACCTGCATACGCGATCTCACGGCGTCTGACATCGTTGAGGGGGCGACGTCGCCCGCTGATTATCCCTACCATTTCATTGAGGGGATAGCGGTGGGCGAGGCGGTGCCCTGCCGCGGGACCTGGTCTTTCTTCTGCTCTGGGGTCTGGTATGGAGAATATCAGGTGCGCCGCAGCTATGAGGGCGCGTCTCTGATGGCGGCATGGGAGGGGAGAGGCTCCTCTAGCTCCTTTGTCGGGGAGGCGAGCAACACGCAGCTCACGGGCGATGAGTCCGAGGAGGAGTGCTACTTGCAATTGTTCATCACCAAGACTCGCCGTACAGATTGGGAGGAGTTCGCCGAGGGATGGCCGGCAGATAGTTGTGAGAATCGTCTCATTATTGATGGCTACAAGAAGCACCTGACATTCTCCGTGACCACGGTCGAGGATGAGGCAGGGGAAATCGTATCGCATGACTGGCAGCAGGTGGGAGGATTCCCGCTGTACTGGCAGGGCTCGCGCGTCTTCACCGATTGGAGCTGGGCGGCGTTCTCGGATCGCTATGGATTCCCTCAGCTCTGTGAGGTGTACAATCAGAGGCTCGTCTTCGCCGCGACCCGCGCGCAGCCGCAGACCATCTGGATGAGTCGCGTGGATGATCTCAACAACTTCATGTTGAGCGATACGGACAACGCCGCGCTCGAGCTGACGATGTCCACCAGCTCGCAGAATCCCATCATGTGGCTCATCGCTCAGAATCACCGCTTGCTACTCGGTACCGCTGAGGCAGAGTGGATCATCTCGGCGGGGCAGTCACAGGCGGCGATCACGCCGACGAATGCTCAGCTGGAGGATCATGGGCACATAGGCTCAGAGCGTCTCGTGCTCGCGGCGGTGGATCGCGTGCTCTACCTCGAGCGCGGCGCGGGGCGCGTGTATGAGTATGGCTACTCCATCGAGACGGACGGCTACAGGTCGAAAGATCTAACTGTCTTCGCCCCTCATGTGCTCTCAGATCACGGCGGGGCGGTGAGCTCGACGCTACTACGCAAGCCCGACACGACAGCCGTCTTTGCGCTCGCAGATGGACAGCTGGCTCTCATGACTTACAATTCATTCCACAATGTGAACGCATGGCACCGATGGACGACAAACGGAAAGATTCTCAGCGTCTGCGCGCTTCCGAATGGAAGAGGGGCTGACAGGCTCTTTCTCATCGTGCAGCGTGAGGATGAAATCTCGCTGGAGGTGGTGGACGAGTACAGCGGCTACGCAGACGGCATGCATGACTACGCCTCGACCATGGTGACGAATGCCCTGAGCAACCCCATGGAGCAGCCCGTGGGCAAAGCACCCCAGCAGGGAACGGCGTTCCGATTCGGCGCGGCATGGGACGCGGAGGGCGTGGAGATCACGCGCGACGGCGTGGACTGGATGCAGGTCTCGCGCTCTGGCGAGCAGGTGGCAGGATGGCATGAGCTGATAGCCCCTGCGAAGTGGCAGCATGACAACACCGTAGGCCTGCGCCTGTCGGGTGATCGCGGCATTCACATTCTAGCCTTGCAGGGATGATGAGAGACGCATTGCAAGAGACGCAGACTCTTCTCAATGCACGTGAGGAGGGACTCTATCAGAAGCATCTCACGGCCGCCATCGCGTCGGGGGGAGTGGTGCATCTCTCGACGAGTTGCGTGTTTATCGGGATGCCCTTCAATGACGGGGTTCTCGTGCTCTTCTGCTGTGGAGATGGTCGCGAGCTGGGCGATCTCTGCGGGCTGATGGCGCGCCGCTACGACATGGCGTACTGGAAGCGCGAATTCAAGAAGGGCTATCAGGGGCTGAAATCCGCGCCCCTCTCCAAGTTTGCCCGCCTCATAGAAAGGATGTACCCTCACCATGGCTAAGGACTGGTATGAGGGCTGCACCGCGTCGCGCCACTGGCGGCTCAATCATCTCTACCACATCCTCACGAAGGACAAGGGGGTGACGCGCTTCCGCATGAACAAGCAGCAAGAGCACCTCTTGAAGAACCTCTGGAATCGCAACTTGATCCTCAAGGCGCGTCAGCTGGGCATGTCTACATTCATGGCTATCCTGATGCTTGATTGCTGTCTGTTCCAGAAGGATTTTCAGGCGGGCGTGATTGACAAGACGCTGGAGGATGCGAAGGGGAAGCTCGACAAGATACGCCTTGCGGTGGATCTCATGCGCGACCCCGAGGAGCTGGCGCATGACCATGTAGAGGATGCTGAGGATAGACGGCAGATCGCGCTCTACACTCAGGCGATGATCCAAGCGGTGAATCCCCGCATCGACGCGCTGCAGGGTCGCTTTGACAATGGCAGCAAGATATCCGTGGGGACGTCGCTACGCGGCGGCACCTTCCAGATGCTGCACATCTCAGAGTTCGGACACATCGCCGCGAATTACCCTGGCAAAGCCGCCGAGATCCTCAGCGGTGGTGTGAATGCCGTCTCTAGCAAGGGGGTGATCGTGATGGAATCCACCCATGAGGGCGGGAAGTACGGCGAGCACTACCGCCTGCTTACGACAGCCATGGACAATGTAGGGAAAAAACTCTCGGCACTGGAGGATAGGTTTTTCTTCTTCCCATGGTATGAGCAGGAGGAGTACCGCCTGCCTGTGAACCGAGAAATCCCGCTGAAGCTGAGGGAGTATTTTTCGATGCTAGCCGAGAAGGGCGTCCACCTCGATGCAGAGCAGAAGACATGGTACGCCGTGCAGTCGGCGAAGTTCGGGCATCTGGTGAAGCGCGAGTTCCCCACCACACCTGAGGAGGCATTCGAGCAGCAGGTGGAGGGCGCGATCTATGGGCGTCAGCTCATGGCTCTGCGTTCGCAGGGCAAGCTCGCGGCTGATCTGGAGGTGGACGCCTACGCGCCGCTCTATGTGTCGTGGGACATCGGCATGAGCGATTATACAGCCATGTGGCTGTGGCAGGTGGTGGCGGGGCGTTACCACGCGCTTGATTATTACTGCGCGAATGATTTTCCCATCGCTCATTATATTGATGTCGTGCACCGATGGGAGAGAGATTACAAGCAGGTGATTTCTCGTCATTTGTTGCCTCACGATGCCGCGAGGAGAGACTGGGAGGGCACGAGCTTCTCGGACAGACTCACCGCGGCGGGCTTCTGCAGCACAATTATTCCACGCACGCGCGACGTGTGGGCGGGCATCCACGCGCTGCGTGATCTGCTGCCTCATTGTGTCTTTGACCGCCGATGCGCTGAGCCTGTGGTTGCCGATGGCACTGAATACATGGCGGGGCTCGACGCGCTGCAAAATTATCAGAAAAAACCTAATACTCAAACATCTAAAGACGAGCCGCTGCATGATCAGTGCAGCCACGGCGCGGACGCCGCTCGCTATTTCGCCGAGGCCTGCGCGGCGGGGCTGGTCTCGAAATACGAGCGCGATCAGGCTCCACGCCGTCGCGTGAGGCGTACGCGCGGTGTCCCCGAAGAGTGGGATTAGCATGAGACTGACTGCTCCTAGGGGGCTTATGTGAGATTGCACCCTGTTGACAGATCTCATTTTTTTTGAGAAAATTTATCTGCCGCGCGAGCTACGTGCCTGCCATATCGAGGAGGGTTTCGTTCATGTTGGTTTCTTTCGCCCCTCCTCCGTAGCTCGCGCGGCACCTCCTCACCCATGATCACCATCCAGACAAAGCCCGGTTTCTCCTATTGCCTGTGCGCCGCCGCGCGCACGACGGTCTCAGCCGTGCATGAGGGAGCTACTTTTGAGCTCGCCACGCATGACGGCAGTGACAAGCAGCTCTACTTTGTCGCCTTCAGCGCATCCGTGCTCGTGGATAGCGAGGGTGATTTCTTCCTTCAAGAACTCGAATAATCACATGCTCAGCTGGTTCACAGGCTCTACACTCCTAGGATCTGCCGCTATCACGGCTGACCCTACTGTCACCACGGGGGGGCTCGTCATCGCGGGGCTCTCCTTTGTCGGCTATTTCATCCGACACCAACAAGGCGAGATCAAACGCCTCACCGAGCGACTCGACGAAGCCAAGAAGCAAAGCGAGAAGCGAGAAGAAGAAGCCCGCCTACAAAGCGAGAAGCGAGAAGCCGAGATTCGAGACCTACGCCACCAGCTCGCAGACCTCCAAAAAAAAACGAAGACGACACCATGACCCCAGCCACCATCATCAAGCGTATCCAGCTCATCGTGGGCGCAGATCCAGACGCGATCATCGGCACGCAGACGCGCCGCGCCATCGCCGCCTACGTCGGCGAGAGCAATCCCCCCACATGGCCGAGTAAAAAGGCCATCCGCACAGGCAAGACACTCTTTGACCGCGCGGGGGACTTCCCTATGACGAGCATCACGCCCCCTTATCCCCTGTACTATCAGGGCAATGAGATCAAGAAGATAGCCGTACATGCCGAGGTAGCCCCCTTCGTCGAGACCGCGCTCGAGCGTGTGCTGCGCCACTACGGCCGCGAGCGCATCGAGCAGCTGGGGCTCGACATCTTCGACGGCTGCTACAACAATCGCCGCGTACGCGGTGGGCAGAGCACCTCCATGCACGCGTGGGCAATCGCTTTAGACTTCGACGCGGCGCACAATGGGAATAGCACACGCGGGAACAAGGCGCGCTTTACCGCGCCTGAGTACGACTTCTGGTGGATCGCATGGATGAGCGTGGGGGCGCGCCCCTTTGGGCTCTTCAACGACCGCGACTACATGCACATCGAGTTCACCCTTTATTAAGAACGACTATGGGATTAGTAGGTGATGTCGTAGGCGGTCTCGTCGGATTAGGCGCAAGCATATTCGGAAGCAACCAAGCCAAGAAACAGGCTGAGAAAGAAGCCGCCGCCGCCGAGCGCGCGCGGCTCGCGTCTGCTACCGTACAAGCCGTCTCGACCAAGAACACCGTCGAGGCGAGTGACACAGGCGAGACCGCCGAGACCGCCACCGCCTCAAAGAAGAAGCGACGCTTCTCCGTGAGCAAGACGGTGAACAACGCGGGCATGGCTGCCAGCCTCACAGGAAAAAGCATCCTAGGATGAGTACAGATTATTACCGCATCGCCAGCACGCTCTTCAACCAGATGGAGGGTGCAAAGAGCAGCTGGGAAGAGCCAGCACTTCTCATCGACCCCGAGCTCGTGGAGCTCTCCGATAGGCAGGAGCGATTCAGCGGCGGCGTGCCCTTCACCCTCGCCCCGACGAAGAAGAAGAAAAAAGCGCGCAAGACCTGCTCGCGCGCCCGCACCAATGCGCGCAAGCTCGCCGCCTCCATGATGCACAATTTGACGCCCGCCGGCTCAAAATGGTTCCGCTATGATGACGGCATGGAGAAGCAGGACCAGGGTGACTCGGATGATGATCACTGGTTCGCCATGGCGTCCGAGATCGCGATTCGTAGCTTCTCTGCGTCGAATCTCTATGAGGTGCTGACCATGGCCTTTTATGACCGTGTCTTTGGCACAGGCGCCTTTCTCGCCGAGCACGAGGGCTCACGACTCGTATTCACCCATATCCCTTTGGGTACCTACGCCATCGGACAGAATCAGTTCAACGAGGTCGATACGCTTGTTCGCAAGTTCAGCTACACTCCGCACCAAGCCGCCGAAGCCTTCGGCCTCGATGCGCTCACCAAGGCGATGAAAGAAGCCTACGCGGACGACTCACGCCGCTACGGCTCTGAGTTCGAGATCTGGCACATCGTTCTGCCTCGCACAAACGCTATTGCAGGACTCCAAGACCTCGCGCCGAATCAGCGCAAGTGGGCGAGCATCTACCTGTGCAGCCAAGACAAAAAGATCCTAAAGGAAGATGGCTATTACGAGTTCCCCTACTGCGTGACACGCTTCCTACGCAAGGGCAATCGCCTCTACGGCACATCGCCCGCTAGTGAGGTGCTCGACGAGATGCGCGACCTCATCAAGCACAGAGAAGCCCTCAGCATCATCGGGCAACGCCAAGCTATCCCCTCCATCCTCACCCTCGCCGAGGAGGCAGGAGAGATCGACATGCGCGCGGGCGGCCAGACCATCATCTCGGAGAAAGCCGCCTCCTTGGGCTTCCCCAAGGAATGGGCAGGAGGAGGACGCTTTGACATCGGGCTCAATATTCTCGAGCAATACAATGCCGAGATAGACAATGCGTTTTTCATCCCCATCATCGAAGCCATTGGCTCAGTAGATCGCCAGATGACGGCGACGCAAGCGCGCCTGCTGGATGCCGAGCGCACGCTCATCATGATGCCGAGCTTCATTCAGTTCGTCAATGACTTCAGCCCCCTCATGCGCCGTGTCCTCGCCCTGCTGCTACGCGCGGGCGACATCCCTAGAGACACCGCGCCCGACAGCGTCCTCAAGACATTCCTCGATGAAGACAAGAATGAGCGCGTCCTGCTGCTGAGTCCCAACGTCTCCTATCTCGGGCCCATGGCGCAAGCCATCGACAGCGCGCAGAAAATCTCTCTAGATGGCACGCTCCAAGAGATGATTGCAATAGCACAATCCGCCGTCGAGATGGGGCTGCCCAACCCATTCGAACACATCGACCTCGACTACCTCACACGATGGCGTTACACCATCTCCGCCGCCCCCATCAAGGGGCTCAAGCCACGCGACCAAGTCGCCGATGAGCGCCAGCAGAAGCAAGAGGCAGCGATGCAGATGCAAGCCGCCCAGATGCAGCAGATACAAGCCGCCGCGAACCGCGACAACGCCCAAGCCGCCGCCACCGAGCAAGCCATCCCCCCACAATAATCATGACATTACAAGAAGCCGAAGCCCTCCAATCCCAGCGCAACCGCGAGATCCAAGCCGCGCGCGCCACCATCCAGAAGCAGGTCACCCCCGAGCTGCTCACCATTCTCAAGCAGCGATTCAAGTACCATCTGCCCGTGTTCCAGAAAGGCACAGACGGCAAGCTTGACCCCCTCACCGCCGCCTGCATGGACGGCGCACATGAGGTCATCAAGTGGCTCGAATACGAGCTTGAGCAACCCACCACCAGCCACTCCTAAACCATGGACAGCGACACGACAAGCACCAGCCCCCCCGACAGCTCCCCCGCGTCTGCCGAGACTCAGAGCGTAGAGAATGACAACCCCTTCCTCTACGACTCCGAGCCCCCCGCAGAATCCCCCGAGGGAGAAAGCCCCCCCGATACCACCCCCAACCCTAACCCCAACCCCGAGAACGTCCCCGACCCCGAGGGAGAAGCCCCACCACCCGAGCCCGAGTCCTACACCCTCGATCTCGGCGAGTACTGGGGCGGCACCGACGAGCTACGCGGACACATCCACACCCGCGCGCAAGAAGCAGGCATCACCCCCGAGCAGGGTAGCCGCTTCGTCTCCTCCGTCATCGCCGACATGCACGCCGAAGAAAGCGCGCGCCTGCAAGCAGGAGCCAAGCAGCTCCGCGCCGACTGGGGCGAGTCCTACACCGCCAATGTGAAGGCGACGCAGGACTTTATCCTACGCGCCGCAAAGGGCGCAGGACTCAGCCCCGAGCAAGTAGCCGCCCTCAACTCACGCGAGGGCTTCTTGCTCATGAACTCCATCCGTCAAGGACTAGGTGAGAGCCGCGCCGCGAGCAACGCCAGCCCCAGCCAGACCAGCAGCCGCGACCAAGCCCGCGACATGCTCCACAACCCCAACAATCCCCACTATGAAGGGCTCACGAATCGCGAAGCCCCTATCGAGCAAAGACGCGCCGCCATACGCCAGTATAACAGCCTCATGGGGCGTACCGTCTTTATTGAGCCCTAAACCCTAGTAATACAAATAAAATAGAATAATATGTCAGACCCCAACAACACCGCACAAATCACGGAGATGTACCGTGAGAGCTACGAGCCCGTACTCATTCGCAACCTCCAGCAAAACGAGAGCGTTATCAAGCCCTACGCTAGGATTCTTAGCGGCTGCAAGGGAGAGAGCCGCGTCATGAGCAGCATTGGCGATACCAAGCTCAACCGTCGTACAAGCCGACTTCAGAGAATCGTCCGATCTGAGCTGCCATACGGTGAGCGCCGTATGCTCCCTGAGCTCTTCGACAAAGCACTCATCATGTCAACTGATGACCAAGCTCTCAAGGGCGAGTTCCCCGCCAAGATGGATGATCTCATTGTCGAGCTCACTGCTGCCGCCGCCCGCTCCTGCGATGAGGTGCTTCTCGGCACTATCTACGATGATGACATCAACGACTACATCATCAAGCAGCATGACAGCATTTCAGACACCGCCGAGGATGGCAGCCCCTATGAGGGCGGCACGACGGGCGGTATCTTCGGTGATGCGTATGCGGGCAAGAATGGCACCATCAAGAAGCCCCTGCCTCTCCAGCCCTACCTGACTGGAACAGGGCTCGCCGCCACCTACGACCTCTACACGGGTGAAGCCTCCACGCCTCTTGACTTCAAGAAAACGAACGTCATTCCTGTCAACTGGGTCGAGAGCGGCTCGACCAATGAGACAAACTTGACACTAGACAAGATTCTCGTCGCTATCACCTGCATGGAGACGCGTCACGCTCACCGCAAGGGGGATAAACTCTGCCTCGCCATCACGCCGCGACAAAAGCTCGAGATGATACGCTGGGAAGAGATGCAAAATCAAAACTACGGTTTCCAATCATTGAAGAGTGGCCATGTCAACGAGCTACTCGGCGTTAACATTCTCGTCACAGACATGCTGCCCCGCGTCAATGTCGGCACGGTCGCGAATCCCCACTGGGTGCGCGCCCTGCCCATGTGGAAGCAAGAAGACATCTGCTTCGGCGTGTGGCAAGATACGAAATGCCATGTGACACCTCTTGATCAAGACTATATTGACGTGGTGCAAGTCCTGCTCACTTGTGGCTTCGGCGCAGGTCGCAAGCGTGAGGAATCCGTGCTCTCCATTCTCGTAGACGAAGGCCTCAACAACTAAGCCCCTACCAAAACCACCGCCCCCCGTGAGGCTGTCTTTCACCCACGAAAGACAGCCTCCTTTTATTAGAATCATTCCTATGTGAATCCCCGCCCATGGACAAGTACAAAATCTACGAGCTCGCCCTCAACGCCATCGGCGAGAAAGAATACCGTGCCGACTCCCCGAATGCGAAGCCCTGCGACATCGAGTTTGACACCGTGCTACGCGAATGCCTCAGCCGCTACGCGTGGACATTCGCGCGAAAGCTCATCACCCTGAGCCCCAACGAGAGCCCAGAGAGTGGCATCTACCCCCTGCCTGTCGACTGCCTGCGCCTCCTCTCGCTCAGCCCCGCCTACGACTTCCAGCTCATCGGCGAGCAGCTCCACATCCCCGAGGCGAGCGGAGAGCTCACGCTGCTCTACATCTCCGACGACATCGCGCGGCGCGGAGAGATCCCCGACCGCTACCCCGCCTTCTGCCGAGCTGTCATCTGCCTGCTCGCCTCGCGCATCACCATGGCCGTGACAGGACAGATGCAGCTCGTAGCCCACATGGAGGAGCTCAGCGCGCGCCACCTCGCCACCGCCATCACAAAAGACCGCCAGCAAGACGCGAGCAACGATCAAGACCCCTTCGCCCGCATCGCAGAATCAAGCATCTACTAACAACATGGGATTTGTCAACAACATCTTCGGCAGTATCACCGAGGCACGCGGCATCGAGGGACAAGCCGACCTCAAGCGCATCCAAGGCGCCGCTCAGCGCGACGCCGCCCACCGCCAAGCCGACGCCACCGAGCGCGAAGCCCGCCAGAACGCCGAGCTCGCAGGACTCCAAATGCGCCAGAGCCGCAGCGCACAGACAGCCGCCGCAGGACAGACACGCACCGCCCGCGCCGCTGCAGGCTTCGACATGACCAGCGGCAGCGGCGGCGCGGCAGAGCAAGCCGTCTCAGCCTCCTTTGACGACCAGATAGCCAACATGGCACTCTCCAGCAGCATCCAGCAGGCGAACGCCATCAACGCCGCCACCACCGCCCGCCATAGCGGCAACGTCGCCCAACTCTCGGCGAACCTCACCGCCGACAACATGGACGCACAAGCCAAGGCCATGAGAAATAGCGCATGGTTCTCCGCTGCTGGTGGGCTCGTCGGTGCCGTCTCAGGCGGCATCGACAGCTATAACAAGGGCGGGGACTGGAGGCAAATCACCGCCTCCTCCATGAGTGGGGCGAATACCTTCAGCTCCGTCGCAAACGCCTTCAACCCCTACACCTCCCAGCACACCAGCCAAGGCTGGGACAAGAACTTCATCGGCAATTTCCTTTCACACACAACATGAGCAACATCTACCAAGGAGCCCAGCACCAGCTCACCGCCACCCCCGCCCCCACCTTTGACGGCGGGGGTGTCACCCAGCGCAACCAACAGGGCGCAAAGCGCGCCTTTCAGAACTTCAGCGGACTCGGCGAGCAAGTCGTTCGCTTCGTCGACTTCTCCACCCAGCAAGAAGACGAAGCCCGCCTCCACCAAGCCGCCCGAGACTTTGATGTAGAAGTCGAGAACCGCCTCATGCTCCCCGACGGACACAGCGATTCATTCTTTGAGCCCAACGGCTCATTGAGACAGCACAAGCTCAACGCCCTCACGCAGAAATACCAGAAGGACTTCTCAGGCATCGGGCAACAAATCATCGACCCCGAAGCCCGCCTCCAGATGCAAAGCCGCGCCCAACACGCCATCGACGGCATGAGCGCCAGCCTCATCTCACGCGGTGCAAAAGAAGCCCAGCGCAAGGCTATGGTGAACTACCAGAACAACCAAGCTCTCGCCCTCGAGCGCGGCGACTACGCCACCGCGCTGAGCTCCAATGAAGCCGCCGTCCGCGCCGGCCTCATCCCCCAGAGCGAAGCCGATTTGAAGAACCACCAAATCGGACAGCAAAGCCTCATGCAGAGCGCGCAGAGTCTCTATCAAAGCGACCCTCTCCAATTCATCGCCGCCATGGACAGAGGTGAATACAACGGTGCCGACGTGGGCAACATGGGGCAGCTCCAGAGCCTCTACAACCGCTCTATGGGCGCATTCCAACGCCCGCCCCGCACGCGCGAGGTGAAGGACGCGAGCGGAAAGACCATCAGGACAGAAGAGGTGAAAGAAGCCCCTTGGGGGCTTCCCTCCAACATGGTAAAGCTCTACAACCAATACGGCGGCAGCTTTGACGCATCCACCCAGCAGCATGAGGTGCGCCCCGCCCTGCGCCAGTACGTCGAGTACATCGCCCACACCAATCCGCAAGCCTTCGACACGCCCGAGACGCAGCAGCACATTGAGGAGATCAGCAAGGCATTCGGCAATGATGCGAGCTACGCTAAGGATTTGATCAAATCCGTCCAGTCCCAGATGACAAGCCCCGCCGCCTATGACCCATGGGGCGCGATGGAGCAAGTAGATTTCTCTGAGACCTTTTCTGAAAAATCACAGAAAGACCTCCGCTCATGGCGTAAAGAACTCCGTGATCTCACACACAAGAAGTACCACGATGACGACGAGCTCACCGATGAAGAAAAGAAGCGCATGGATCAGCTGGAGGAGACGCTCAAGGAGTGGGAGGGTTTCACCAAGGATGCGCGCTCGCGCCTCACCGCGCAGACAAAAGAAAGCTATGCTCTCTGGAGGAACACCCCCGAGGGCAAGAAGGCATCCTATAACGAGCAAGTCGATCAGTTCTGGAATATCTTCGACACCTACGCCCAGAACGTCGATGCCTCACAATGGGACATCGTCAAAGAGGAAAAAGCCCGCGCCCACCAATACAATTCCGAGCTCAAGGAGCAGCGCGCCCGCCAAGAGGACGAGTACACCAACTACCAGACCGACATCACGCAAACGGATGTCGTGCGAAGCAATCACAAGGCGCAGGAGCTAGGCATCATCCAGCCCCCACAGGCAGAAGAAGCCCCCCCGCGCTACGACCCCCTTGAGGCAGCGCGAGCAAGCGCGCCCGCTACTCGCCCCTCTCCCTCTTCTCACACCCTAGGCCGCGACTACGCCGCCGTCTCACGCCGTGAGGACTACGTCCGAGAGCCCATCCTCTACGTACCCAAGGGACAGCCCTATCTTTCCACCATGCTGCTGAGAAATGGCGACGTAGAAGCTTATGCGCGCGTCGTCGAGACAGACGAGGTGAGCAGCCCCACCATGTCCGCCGTACTGCGTGGACAGCTGGGAGACGTGCAGGGCACAGCGGGACAGCTCAACATCCGCGACGGCGTGGGCGAGCTCTCCGCTCGAGCGCGTGGGAACTACGCCACAGGCGGCTTTGCGGGGCAGCTCAATGTCTCACGCATTCCCGCCCCCTTGCGCCCCTACGCCAAGGATTATATCGAATGCGGAGAGAAGTACGGCGTGAATCCCGCGCTGCTCGTCGCCATCTCCATGCACGAGACGGCGAACGGCACGAGCAATGCCTTCAGAAACAAGCGCAACGCCATGGGCATCTCCAATGCCAAGGGCGTAGTGGCTCAGTCCTCAGTCCGCGCCTCTATCGAGCGCATGGCGCGCCTCATGGGCACCGCCCGCATGTACAAGGGCAAAGACCTTCCAGCTATCGCCCGAGTCTATGCGCCTGTAGGAGCGGGGAATGACCCTCGCGGCTATAACCAATACTGGACACGAGGCGTGTCCAAGTACATCAACCAAATCACTTCCTAATACACACATGAGCTTTTCATTCTTCCCATCAAACACAGCAGCCCCCGACATAGACAATCACGACCTGCTCCCCATCGGTGCTGACCGACACGACAGCAGCGACGAGGCGCGGCAAGCACATCTGCAGGGCATCAGTAGCTACCTCATGTCCGAGCACGATGAGGGAGCGCGCCAACGCGTCACCGACACCCTAGGACGCGTCCCCGATGTCGCCGATACCAAGTCGCGCAACTACTGGGCAGGGCGCGCCTATGCGAAGGCAAACGGCTTCTACGGCAATCCTGAAAACTACTGGCGCGCCCAGAATATGAAGCTCCCCTACGCCGAGAAGAAGGGCGACATGTACGAGCTCATCGGTGCCGAGCTCGCGCAAAAGACCCACACCCATCACCTCCAGCTCAAGCAGCAAGAGAAGGAATACGAAGCCTTCGAAGCGCGCAACGCCGACACCCTCAGCAAGCTACTTGCAGGACACGACTATGAGGAGTTCTACGGAGAGGGTGGGGGCATCAGCAGCATCGACATGCAGCAACTAGGCGAGCAGATGGATAGTAGCGTCATGGATCATGTCGCCGCGCTACCATGGAAGCAGAAAGCGCCGATGTCGCGCAATCCCCTCCTCGACATGACAGCAGAAGCCGAAGGCGTGAACATGCAGAAAGTCCTCCGCATCAATGCAGTCATGAAGCAAGTGCGCAAAGCCGCCCAGCTCACCGAGGACGGCGACTTCAAAGCCCACGACGCGCTACGCCGCGTCGGCGACAAGATAGGCACCCTCGTCGCCAACATCGCCGAGATAGATAAAGACGGCAACTACCACATCCCAGAAGAAGATCTCGCCTACATCCACCGAGGACTCATGACCATAGCCGAGGAGATCAAGGAGCGTGACGTGGTCGACTCACTCGACAACTTCAACCTTGCCTTCATGTCAACATTTGATGACATAGCGGCTTTCTTGGTGAATTTTGAAGCCTCCAGCGGAAATGATCGCATCTCTCAAGAGGCATTGGATGCTCAAGAAGCGGCTCACTTGAAGAGCTGGCAGTTATTCGAATACGGTGAGAATAACCCAGCCTTTATAGATGGACATGTCATCCGCACGCCAGATGAATACGTCCAGCGCTATATGCAACGCTTCTATGATCAGAATGCACGTGTCACAAGAAACGAGCTCGCACGCAAGCAGCACACCGCCATACGCCAGCTTCAGGGCGCATTCCAAGCCTACGCCCAAGTAGCAGCCTCCTCCGCCGACCATCTTGCATGGTACAAGAAAGTCACCAAAGGCGCGGCAGCCATGGCGGGGGACTCTGCACTCTACTTGCTCCCCATCGTGGGGCAAAGCGTAGGCACCGCTGGCGCGATTGCCTCAGGCTATGAGCGCAATATGAACAGCAACTACTTCGAAGGACTCCGAGGATCAGAAGCCCTCGTCCGCTCATGGCAGGATGACAACATTCAAGCCCTAGTCGAGCTGCTCCCCTGGTCACGCGTCGGCGGTGCCGGCCTCAACAAATGGGCGGGCAAGATGCTCAACAAGGGCAAAGTCGGCACCCTCACACGCTCCATCGCAAAGTTCTCAAGCCGCGGCGGTCTGCGCGCCTACGCCCTTGAGGTAGGCGGCATGTTCATCGACGAGGGACTCATTGAGCCGCTCAGCGGTGGTATTCTCACATTGACCTCAGACGCCGCCCTCGATGCGCTAGGCATCGCCCACGGAGAGTCACGCAGCTTCTCTGAGGCCTTTGAGGACATCACGGAGCTCTACGAAGACCCCGCGCAAGCAGGAGCACTCGGGCTCTTCTCCGCCGTGCTCAACGGCGCACGCCTCCCCGCACTGCTCTCCCAGTCCCGACACTTCGCCACGCTGAGCGACACATGGGAGCGCGTCGGACTCAGCAAAGCACAAGCCCAGCGCGTCATTGAATCTGAGAACCCGCTGGACGCAGGGCAAAAACTCTGGCAGGAGGAGATGGCCAAAGACCCCACCGCCGTCCGCGAGCGCATGAGAAAGAAGAGCAAGCAGCAGCCAGAAGAAGGCTCTATCCTCCTTGCCACAGGACAGATGCAGGGCGCAGAAGGCGACGCGAACCGCATCCGTCAGGAGACATGGCGCGAGATGCAGCAGCGCGGATTCGTCCCGCAGGTCGAGGCACTCGGGGAGCGCGATGGAGAAGAGCACTTCCGCATCACCGAGCTCTCCCCCAATGGCGAGCAAGTCCTTGCCACCCACGAATTCAACGCCAAGAAAGCCGACGACTACCTAGCCGCCCGCATCACCATGGCCGAGCAACGCCACTTCGCAGGGCAGCAGAATGTCATCTATGGCGCGATGAGTGACCATGCAAGCCAAATCGTCGGCGAAGCCATGGCTCAAGCCGCCGAGAACACCGACGGCAAGAAGGGCATCACCATTGAGAACCTCAACGAACTCCCCGAAGGCATAGGCGAGCACGTACAGCGCGACGGCATGCTCACCATCAAGAGCATCAAGCTCGCCGCCGAGAAGCTAGGAGGCAAGTGGAAGAGCGTCTTCTCCAGCTTCGCCGAGCGACAGAGTATCGCCGAGCAGCAGGGCGCGAGTGCCACAGGCTCAGCCGTGCTGCGCATGCGTGAGGCATCACCCTACAACACGCGCGGCATCCACGGCAGCACCATTCACGTCGCACGCGGCAGCGCACGCGCGCATGAGGTGCTCGAAGACACCATTGAGTCATTCGCCGACATGGACTTGCAGGAGCGCGCCCTGCGCCTCACCGACGAGCAGAGCCTCACCCCTGAGGAGGCGATGAAAGCCGCCTTCTCCGAGCAGGTCGCCATGGTGCGCGCCACGCGTGACTCTCTCATGCGCATCGACTCTAGCCTGAAGCTCCCCGAGCTCCCCGAGGATGCCAGCTACATGCAGCTCATCGAGACACTCAGCCAGATGGGCGTCAGCCAGATGCTCACCACGGGGCTACTCCCCAAGGAGCTCGACCCCATCACCGACATGATCAAGGGAGCCGTCGACCTCTCCGCACAGTCCGTCAAGCTCGCGCGCGCTTGGAAAAAGGCAAAAGACCAGGGCCTCGACGGCCTCCCCGAGATGTCCGACTACTTTGACCAGCTAGGCATGGACGTACGCGACACCTTCACCCGCGCCCGCATCGACGAGCGCGTACTCGAAGCCGTGCGCAAATCGCGCCCCATCATCCAAGGACAGCAGCAGCTCATGGGCGTCGACGTCCCCACCGTCGAGCAGATTAGAGAAGAGCAAGCAGCCGCTCAAGCGCGAGACGACGAAGAAGAAGCCTTCGAGGACAAGCACCGCATCGAGGCGAGCCCCCAGCAGGTGCAGCAAGCCCACACCTCCGACGTCGAGCAGCAGCTCACCCACACCTCCAGCCGCGCCTCCGCCGCCGTGCACGGCGTCTTCGTCGACAACGCCGCCGCCTACAACAAGGCGGGCGGCTACTGGATGGGCTGCATTCCCGTCAAGCAGCTCAGCGACTCCAAGGACGTGCAGCAGGTGAAGGCGGGTGCCAAGGGCAAGCACGGCGTCATCAACCCCATCACAGGCGACTACCAGCAGGACACAGAAGCCATTTATGTATGGAAGCGCAAGGACGGCAGATTAGAAGTCATCTCAGGTCGCCACAAATACGATCTCGCTCTACGCACCGACACCGAGGCCGTCACCTGCTACGTCTACCTTGAGAGCAGCAAGCACGATGCCAAGTGGGCACGCCTCCTCGACTTTGAGAACAACATGCGCGGCGACCAAGCCGACGAGCTCACCGCCGCCATCTACACCCGCGAGACAGGCTACACAGACCAGCAACTCCAGCGCAAGGGGCTTATGCGCAACAAGTCCAAGAGCAAGCGCGGCATCCTCATCGGACGCGAAGCCAGAGAAGAACTCTGGACACGCTTCAAGAATGGTGTGATCTCACCCATGGACGCAGAGATCATCGTCCAGATGACGAAGAATCTACGCAACGCCGAACGCATCGAGGACATACAGGCGAAGTGCGTCCACCTCCTCGACCAGAAAAAGAGCTGGGACTATATTTCCGCCATGGTCCAGCTCATGGCCAGCAAGGAAAGCGTCTTCATGAAGCAGGGGCTGCTCGATCTCGGAGCTGACTTCGAAGCCGACATGGAGAAGGCAGCCGCCTACATCGAAAAGAGCGTGCAGGGGCTCAATGAAGCCATCACCATCATCAAGCAGGGCAAGAAACTCTCAGGCAAGAAAAAGGAGCTCGCCCAGCGTCTCGGACTCTCCACCACCTCCCAGACCGAGACCGAGCAAAAGCTCGACGACCTCACCCTCATGAAGGAAATGTTTGCAAGCGTCGGCTCCTACCCCGAGCTCATCGCCGCCGCCCAGATGTGGGACGGCAAGGCCGAGCTCGACCCTGTCGGCTACGCCCTCAGCTATGCCACCAAAGCCCGCGAGCGCGCCAACGCCGAGAAAGAACTGAGCCGCGAAGACTGGGAACAATCCCAAGTCGACTACAGCGGCATGGGCGAGTTCTCCTTTAGCACACGCCGCACACTAGACGAGCTAGGGCTCAAGCCCAGCGATGTCGTGCGCCCTCAACGCTATGCAAGCACGAGAGAAGAAGCAAAGGAAATACTATTCGGCGTTCGTGGTACTATGTTCCGACGTAGAGAGGGTAGTAAGAAAGATTCTGACCTAGTACCCATTCAGGGAAGAGGTGTGATAGCTAAAGATACAGATTTCGAAGCTTTCGTAACAAGCAAAACGATCAGAAAAGCGACATCAGCTGAGGCTATAAAGAAAACACTCCGCTCAACATCAGCCGATTATCATTTTATCGCGGCTGCAAATATTGATTATTTATGGGGGCAATCCTTCGCCTTTACAATCAAGCCAGATAAAAGGGGTAAAGCCAATATCAAGGGTGTGCATCAACGTATAGCTTATATTTTAATTAATCAAGATTTGTGTCAGGTAAAGCTAACCGCGAAAGAATTTCACAACGAAAAAGACATCAATCACCTTTATAGTGTCGAAATAGAGAATGTAGAAAAAATAAATGAGCTTGATGTTAAAGCGAAGCGGTTTGATTCTCAAGAGAACAATCCACATACACATAATCAAGCTCAAGGTGATGATAGCACATTGAGCCCCGATGTCAAGCCCACATCGAGCACGGATGTCAATTTTACTGCATCAGTGCGAAACTGGAAAGCGCGCCAAATCCAAGAAGTCCTATCCAGTGAAGAAGGGCAGAAACTCGATGCCTACATCAAAAGCATCCCTGAGAACGGCGACACGAGCAGCATGCCTGATCTCATCCTACGTACACTTGATAGCGATGAGGCACAAGATCTCTCTAGCCTCCTAGGCGTTGACCTCACAGGTGCCCAGATCATCATCTCTTCTTCTAGCATCATCCACGCGCTCAGAAAGCACGGCAACGACAGCCAGACAGAGGAGCTACAGCGTGACTTGACCATGGATGACATCTTGCTGCTGCCCCTTATCATTAGAAACAAAGACAGCGTAGAAACGTCAGGGAAGAAGAAAATTCACTTCTTCAAGAATCTTGACGATGGTCGTATCCATCAGGTGTATTTTGTACTGGAGCGTAGCAAAAATAAACCGCCCAGGCTGAAATTAAAAACAGCATGGGCGGAGGCGCTACGCTCAGGGATCACACCTGAGATGGAATCACTTAATGATAGGGGCCTTAATGCCCAACATAGCGGAAGTATTGTGACAAATATTCACCATGGAGTCAAGAAAATTTACCCTGAGAATTTCTCCTCCTTCTCCATGCGCACCTTCTCCGAGAGTGCCATGGCAGCCCGCGCTGTCTTCGCCGAGCGCGCCGATGAGAAAGAAAGCATCCAGCTGCTCAAGCGATATGATCTACTCATCGACACGCTCCAAGAATCGCTCGCCGCTAGCAACCGCGACGAGACACTCGGTACCGGCGCGCAACGCTACGCCGCTATCATTTCCCTACTCGAAGCCACAAAAGGCGTGCTCCCCGAGAAATACACCCGTATGGGCAAGCTCAACGGTCTGCTCAAGTGGGCAGCCGTCTACGCCCAGATGATCGAGACAGGCGAAATACCCCGCACAGGCAGCGGCGTACTCAAAGGACACATTGCCGAGAAATTCGTGCAGTCGATGAAGAACAAGAAAAATGACATGCTCCTCCAAGGCCTCAGCGAATCCGAGGCACGCGAAGCCATGGCGACACTCGCCGCCGAGCGCATCGAAACCAGCCTGCTCAAGGTCGCCAACGCCGCCCGCGCCCGCGTCGACATGTTCCTCAAAGATCGCGCTTGGGAGCGCGTCGAGCTCACCGCCGAGCGCGCCTACCCGAAGAAGGAGAAGGGCAGGAAGAGCCCACGCGGCAAGCTCGACTCCGCAGGCTACCACCAGATGGAATATGCCCTCTCCGTCATGCGCATGGACTCCAACGCCATCGCCGAGGAGATGGCAGGACTACGCGGCCGCATCGCCGAGCTCATCCCCGATTCTGAGGACTACGCCGCCCGCAAAGACGAGCTAGAGGAGCAGCTCAACCAAGTAAGCGTCTTCGGCTGCTGGTCGCGCATGAGCGCGCCCCAAGCCCAAGCCGCCGCCGAAGCCTTCGTCGCCCTCGTCATGCAGCGCAAGACCCTCTGGGAGCAGCAGCTTGAGAAGCGCGTGCTACACCGCCACTACGTCATGAACCAGTTAAAAGCACGCTTCAAGGTAGACAACAACGCCAACAACCGCAGCGAGGGAAAGCGCAGCTACAATCCCCTCAAGACCCTCAAGCGCGTGGGAAAAGAAACAGGCTACGGACTCATGAACTACAATCAGCTTCTGCTCTCCTCCAAGCACGTGTTTGGCGAGCAGTTCACCCGCGAGCGCATCCAAGAAATGGTAGACGCCACCCAATCGCTCAACATCGCCAACACCGAGAATGAAACCTTCTTCGCCCAGTCCGTATCCGAAGCCACAGGAATAGATCTCAGCGAAGAGAACGCCCTCATCGACTGGCTCAACGACTTTGGCAAGGTGCAGAACACAGGCATCAAGAAGCAAGAATTCATCACCTACACCATTAAGCTCCCCATTGATGAAGCCCGTGCATGGGTCGCTCTGAGCAAAGAAGAACGCGCCGCCAAGCGCGAGAAGCTCACCAAGGACGCCACCGAGCAAGAGCTCGCCACCCGCAACATCCCCAGCGAGAGAGATATCTGGATGATGGAGCAAGACCTCAAGGAGCACGACCTCAAAGCCGCCGAGGGGAAATCCATGAGCAAGCGCAAGTGGGTAGAAGTTCGCGGACGCCACAAGAGCGGCAACACCGTCGAGCTCATCGCCAGCAAAGACGCCGTCGCCAACGCCCTTCTACTCTTCGAGCAAGAGGACTATGAACACCTCATCGAGCACGAAGGCTTCACCCCCATCGACGCACAGGGCAACATCATCGACCGCAGCACCGACAGAGAAACCCCCATCGACCCCCAGCGCACCCTCCAGCCCCTCTACGACTACGTCGGAGTAGAAGCCCTCAGCCTCGCCCACAAACTGCGCCGCAAAGTCTCTGAGAACTTCGAAGGCGTCGCGAAGAAATACGCCGAGGAGCGCGGCATCAACATCGCGCAAAAGCCCAAGTACTGGCGCGGCAACTTCAATCTCAACATCATGCTGGAGAAAGACACCCTCACCCAGCTCAACGCCTCAGCGGGTGCAGGCTACGGCTTCCTCATCGACCGCGTCAAGCATCACTCGGCTATTGAGTGGACCAACACCATGAGCGCCGTATTCTTACGCTCCATCAAAGATCAGAACAACTACCTCTACACCTCCCACATCACCAACGACTGGCGCGCCATGCTCATGGACACCAGCTTCTCGCGCGGCATCGAGCTCGAGCTGGGCAAAGAATACCTCGACACCCTGAAAAGCTGGATCAACATCATCGACGGCGCGAGCATGGCAGACGAGCTCGCCAACAAGTGGACACAGAACATACTCGGTGCCATGATGCGCGGCGTGGCGAATGCCGCCCTCTCGGGCAATGGCTGGGTGCTCGCGAAGCAATCCTCAGCCATCCTGCACGGCATGCTAGGTGGCGAAGTACCCCGCGACGTCATCGAAGGGCGCGAAGGCATCCGCGAGCTCGAATACCGTCATATCGGCATGGGTGAGTTCGCCGCCGCCATGGCACGCAGCAAAGCGGGACAATCCAAAATCTCGCTCAAAGAAATAGGGGAGAGCAAAGCCTTTCTCGCACGCCTCGATAGCAAATACAAGCGCATCGCCCAGCGCATGACGCTCAAGGACGGACAGCGACAGCACCGCTACATGATGCGCTACACAGATGCCTCTATGGACGCCATCGACTACGTAGACCGCAAGTTCAACGTACTGAGCATGCACGCCCTCGCCGACGCCATCTATCATAATCTAGAAAAACAGAAGAAAGAAAAAAACCTCAACTGGACACACGAGGAGATGGTGCAAGCCGCCCTCGACAGCGTCGGGCGCGCCATCTCCCTCTCCGCGCAGCCCAAGCGCATCATCGACAAGAGCCTCTTTGCCGCGCGCGGAGGACTCATCACCAACATCATGCTCATGTTCAAGTCCGAGATCATCAACAAACTCGGCCTGACCATCTCACGCATGATGAGCGGCGAGATCTACTCAGCCACCTCCCTGCACCTACTCTACGGCATCTCTACCGCCTTCATCGCAACCGCTATAGGATGGATACGCTACGGAGACAGCGACGATGACGAAGACAAGGCACTATGGAAAGAAGCCCTATCCTTTGGTGTCAAAATCGGCACAGGCGACCTCTCTGCCACCCCCATCATAGGCGATGGCATCAAGAGCATCACCTCACGCCTCACGGGAGAATGGAACAGCGCACGCCCCCTGCACGAGATGTTCATTGACCCCATCGGCATCTACCAGAAGTCGGCGCGTCTGATCTCAGGAAAGAAGCAAGGACGCGACATGACCGCCCACGACTACCTCAGCACCACCCAAGGCCTCATACGAGCCTTTGGCGCAGCCTCAGGCATCTTCCTGAACAACAAAGGCGGCTCAACGGCAGCCACCATTCTCGACCTCGCGACAGCTTCGAACCAAGCCCGCACCCTCAGCGACTTCATCAAGAAGCTCCGCGAGCTCACCGAGTAGCCCATCCCATCAAGCGGCGCGTGCACCATTTGCACGCGCCGCTTGACTTCTTGTAAACTTCTCATACTTTCTTGTAAGTCCCTCAATTTTACAAGAACCCCGACTTAACCCCGACTTAAGACCGACTTAAGACCGACTTAAGACCGACTTAACCCCGACTTAACCCCGACTTAACGGCGACTTAACCCCGACTTAACGCCGTTAAGTCGGGGTTAAGCTATCTTTTTTTAAAAAAACTTATGTACCCTTATCTCAAAATTATAGAGTACAAAAAAGGGGTACAACTAAAGAAAAAACTATTGATATAGAGCAAAAATAATCCTGTCGCCCCGACTCAATAAAAAACGCCTTGTCGTGATTTTCACGTGAGGCGTTTTTTGTGTTCTTCGGCAGAGGTGTCGCCATTTTTGTTCCTCGCATGCCCTGATCTTGCCAAAAGTGATCTGATTGGGATTCAAATTGCCAAAAGGCGTTCGAGACAGCATTTGGCTAGCCAATTTTGTTCAAAATTGAGATTTCTTTGCCAAAATTGTTCCAGAAAGCTTGACGGCTGCCAAAATTGATCCTATTCTTAAAGGTGAAAAGAAAGACAACGTGACAATATCATGAAAGCATCACCTCCTCCCCCGCGCCCCGCGGGCTACCTCTACATCCTCCACGAGTGGCAGATGCTTAGCATCCCCCACTGGCATGAGAGTGCCGTGGGGCGCAGTATCGCCGAGGTACACCAGCTCGCCGACGGCCGCCGCCGTGATGTGTATCGCTCGCGTAGCTGGCCAGGCGATGGCATAATCCAGCACCTCCACTTTGCCATCAAGTATGATGGCGTCCACCTCGCGCTGCTTTCTCTGATTTTCTCGCGCATCGACGCCCAAGCCCTTGCGGACTCCATCGCTGCGACCCCTACAGGGCAGTATGCGCGACTGCTGTGGTTTTATTATGAGTTTCTCACCGCAGAGCACCTTCCTCTCCCCGATGCCGCCTCTGGCAAGTATGTCGAGGCACTCGATGCTGAGCTCTACTACACGCATGCTAATCCCACGCGATCGCGCCGCCATCGTGTGGTGAATAATCTGCTGGGTACGCGCGCCTTCTGCCCCCTCGTGCGCAAATCGTCCCCTAGCGTTGAGAGCGCCCATCAGTCCGATGCGTGGCAGGTCGATACACTGCGCCATGCCTGCGATCGCCTGAGAGACAAGTACAGCGCTGAGCTCTTTAGCAAGACGGCGAGCTATCTCTATACAAAAGAGACGCGCTCCAGCTTTGCCATCGAGCACATCGAGCCCGACGCCACCCGTGAGCAGAAATTCGTCGCTGCACTGCGCCTCGCCGAGGAGGAGGATTTTTGTACAAAAGAGCAGCTCATCCGCCTCCAGCGTCTCATCGTCGACCCGCGCTTCGCCGTCTCGGACTACCGCGATCATCAGAACTTCGTCGGCGAGCGCATCAGCCTCACCGAGGAGCGCATCCACTACATCTGCCCGCGCCCTGAGGATATCCATGCGCTGATGGAGGGGCTGCTCTGCTGCCATCGCCAGCTACTCACCGCGCAGATCCCCGCCCATATACATGCGGCTATCATCTCTTATGCCTTTGTCTTTCTCCACCCCTTTGAGGATGGCAATGGGCGCATCCATCGCTTTCTCATCCATCACATCCTCTCGCGCCGTGGCAGTGTGCCACCGGGCTTCATCTTCCCTGTCTCTGCGGTGATGAAGAAACGCAGCCGAGACTACGACGCGTCGCTCGAGCAGTTCTCCCAGCCGCTACTCAGCTGCATCCCCCACCGCCTCGATGCGATGAGCGGGCAGCTGCTCATCGAGGGCGAGACCGCGCACTGGTACCGCTACATCGACTACAGCGCGCAGGCGCACGCGCTGGCGGATTTCCTGCGTGAGACCGTGCAGGTCGAGCTCGTCGAGCAGCTGGAGTTCCTCAGAAAATACCCGCTGCTCAAGAGCCAAGTCCAAGACATCGTCGACATGCCCGATCGTGAGATCGAGCGCATCATCACGCTGGGGCTAGCGCAGGGTGGGACGATCTCGCGCACGAAGCGCAAGCGATTCTTCCCCACCCTCCATGACGAGGAAATCGACGCGATCGAGCGCAGTATCCAAGAATTTCTCACGGAGCAAGAGGAGGATACCGAAATAAATATTGAAATTTTCCCAGAAAGCCACTAAAATCCCGCCTATGAACACGGCTCAACAAGAACTCCTCGGTATCCTGCTGCAAAAATCCATCAAGACTGGACACTTCATCCTCGCCTCGGGCAAGGAAAGCGACCTCTACTGTGACTGCCGTGTCACCACGCTGGACGGGCGCGGCGCGGCTCTCATCGGACAGTGCGGCTGGGAGCTCATCACAGAAAACATTCTCCCCCAATTCCCCAGCATCACCGCCATCGGCGGCATGACCATGGGAGCTGACCCCATCTCGCTGGCCATCGGCATGCAGTCGGCTCAAGTGGATGCGACCAAAGCACTGCAAGTCTTTACCGTACGCAAGGAGGCGAAAGACCATGGCCGTGGCAAGCGTATCGAAGGCAACTTCCAAGCGGGGCAAGACGTCATCGTCGTCGACGACGTGATCACCACGGGAGGCTCGACAATCAAGGCCATCGAAGCCATCCAAGCCGAGGGTGGACGCGTGCTGGCGGCACTCGTACTCGTCGACCGCGAAGAAGGCGGACGTGAGGCAATCGAGACACTGGGTGTGCCCGTCTTCTCACTCTACACACGCCAGAGCATCTTTGGCGACAAATGATCTTAAGGGGGCTTCTAAATTCTCGTCATTCTAAATAAGAAAATTCAGAAAATCTTACCTCGCGAGAAATTAGAAGCCCCCTTAAACAGAGACCTCATGAAAGAGATGCGAAGCATCTTGGATTCTTAAGGCATTTTGCATGCCAAAATGAGACGAAGAAAAGGCAGGACACCTCCTGCCTGGCCT
>CAYJID010000002.1:0-50304 GCA_964370135.1 uncultured Akkermansia sp.
TAATATAGCATAGTTACGGAAAAATGCAAGGCGCGAGTATGGAATTTTTCATTCCATGGATTTTCTTTTTATCCTCAGCTGCTATAGTGGCAAGGCAGCCGATGAGGCGTGTCTCCTTGCCACTGGGATCGGTAGCATAGTAGGGACAGAGGCGTACGCGTCCTCGCATGGGCGTAATGGTGCCATCGTCATCGCTGTAGGCGTGCTCGATGAGACGCGGGTGGCAGTACTCTTGCATGATCCAGAGCTTGTTGGGGAAGTCAGCGTGGGCATGGTGTAGGATGTCGCTCCAGGTGTTGCTGGGCATGTCGTGTCCGATGTAGACGCCGCGCGCGCCCCAGGCTCGCTCGTCGAAGCCTGAGATTTTTACCACGAGACGGCGTTGCTTTTGGCTAAGCTTGGCGAGATCGCGCCAGTCGTTGATGGATAGCCACGGGAGGCTGGCGTGGGGAGGGAGAGGAGTGGGGTCGAGCAGCCAGCTGCGCGGGATGAGCTCGTGGAGCTTTTCTCGATGGGTGGCGCGCAGCTGGCACCTCCACCATTCTTGGAGCCCAGGGAGGTGAAAGAGCGCGAGCCATGCCTTCTCTTCTAAATGCGGCAGTGGTGGCGGATCCATGCAGAGTCTATCCTGCGCCCATGCGTCGGTGAGCTGCTGCAGCGAATCAATATTCTCATGGTCAAACAGCTCAAAGAATCGGTAGAGGCAGCTATCGTGTGTCTCGCTGACACGGAGCTGCTCGGCGGCGCAGCTGCGGTAGAGCTCAGAGGGGAGATGGGAGAGTAGATACTCCATCTCGGGGCGGTAGTCGGAGGATTCTTCAGAGATGGCGATGAGCGCACCGTCTGGGTAGGCGTGCTGGAATCCCTCAGTGATGCCGTGGGTGCCGCCGATGAGCTGTGCACCGTGACCATTTTGAGTGTGGAGCTGGTGGAGGAAATGCAGGATGCCAAGACCTCCTGGGACGCTGTCGATCTCGGTGAGCCTCAGCCCTGATTCGCACCAGAGGAGATCGGGGCGCATGATGCGGGGCAGGGAGCGGCGCTGCTTGCTGTCTCGCTGGGCTCTCACCATCCACGTAGGCTTGCCCGCATCAAGGAGGGGGGCGAGCCAAGGCATGGTTTTGCCCTGGGCACTCTGATGGTAGAGTAGATGGGATGCCTCTTGGAATTGTCGCAGAATGGGACCTAGGCGCTCTAGCTCCCGGTACAGAGCGCGCGGGAGCGCAAGGGGGGCGGGAGAGAGGTAAAATGGGAATGAGTGTCCGCGAAATAGTCGATGTTGGCCGAGGATTTGAAGAGCTTTCTTTCGCAGTGTCACGTCTGTATTCTGCCTAGATCTGGTGAGAATGTAAAGATTATTTTGTATGTTATTAGTTATTTTTCGCTGTAACTGAGCTCGATTTGCCGAAATTTAGAATACATCTCTTCAGCCCCACGCGACCTAGGTAATATATCTGTGCGATTTCTCATTGGAACTCCTATGGGGGGGAAGAAAGCCCCTATGCGCTCATACTTGCAGCAAAAAAATGCGCACGAGGTGGGCAGCGCAACTGCTTCTCAGCGTATTTTTCTAGATAGCTAGTAATGAATAGCATAGACAAATTTAGCTTTGTTTGGAATGATTTTAATTGTAGTCACAAATACATGATGTCTAAATTAGCACGCTTTTTTTCTTGCAGATGATCAGGCGTCGCTATATACTCAGCTCATGGACGAAAAACTCATCATTATTGGTGCAGGCCCTGCAGGCTACACTGCCGCAATCTATGCAGCCCGCGCTGATCTCTCCCCGCTTCTTTTCACAGGCAGTCAAATTGGTGGTCAGCTGACGACGACCACTGAGGTGGAGAACTTCCCCGGCTTTCCCCAAGGTATCATGGGTCCTGAGCTCATGTTCAACATGAGTGAGCAGGCGCAGCGCTATGGTACGCGCTTTGCCTATGAAGATGTGATCTCCGTCACACAGGAAGCATGTAGCGGTCTTTTCGTCGTGACAACATCGGGTGGCGCCTACAAGGCCGCGGCTGTCATTGTCGCCACAGGGGCAAAGGCGCGCTACCTCGGCATCGAGGGCGAGTCCAAGCTCGTCGGTCATGGTCTCACCGCCTGCGCGACCTGTGATGGTGCCTTCTACCGCGATGTGCCCGTGTGTGTGATCGGTGGCGGCGATAGTGCTTGTGAAGAAGCCGACTTCCTCACCCGCTTTGCCTCAAAGGTCTACCTCATCCACCGACGCGATGAGCTGCGCGCCAGCAAGGCCATGCAGCAGCGCGTATTCGACAATCCTAAAATTGAAATGGTATGGAATAGCACGATTGACTCCTACCAGACCGACGATAAGGGCGAAGTCAACGCCATCACGCTCAAAAACACGCAGACCGCAGAGCTCACCCCCCTTGAGATCAAGTGCGTCTTCATGGCCATCGGGCATGATCCTAATAGCAAGTTCCTCGGCGATCTCGTCGAGCGCGACGACGCGGGCTTTATCGTCCGCAAGCCTGATAGCACCTTGACAAAGACCGCGGGCCTCTTCGCCGCTGGAGATGTCGCCGATGCTGTCTACAAGCAGGCGATCTCTGCCGCGGGCATGGGCTGCTGGGCTGCTCTCGATGCGGAGCGCTATATCCACTCTCTATAAGAGCTACATGCTCTATCCAACCAAACTACTAACTATAGAATTATGATTAATAAATCCATCCAACTCACGCTCCTACTGGGCGTGGCTAGCACGTTGCTCTCGTGCTCCACAGTCGACAACGAGGCACGCCGCACCTACGGCGAGGCGCAGGCTCTCTACGCAAGCAAGCAATACTCGAAATCCCTGCCTCTGCTCCAGAAATCAGCGGAAGCAGGCAATCCCGAGGCTCAGTACCTGCTGGGTCGCAGCTACGACTTCGGCCATGGCACGACCTCGAACATCACTACCGCCGCCCAGTGGTACCGCAAGGCCGCTGAGCAGGGGCACGCCCTCGCTCAGGACAGCCTCGGCTCCTGCTACATCTCCGGCGAGGGTGTCCCGAAGGATGCCAAAGAAGCGGTAAAATGGTACCAGAAGTCCGCTGACCAGCGCAATGTCGCCGCCTATACTAATCTAGGTCTCTGCTACTTTGACGGTGCAGGTGTGGTGCAGAACAAGGCTCAGGCTGTGAGCTTCTTCACTGCTGCGGCCAAGTCGGGAGATGCCGACGCACAGTACCATCTCGGACGCTGCTACTTCCACGCCATCGCCCTAGGTGAGGACAAAGCCCAAGCACGCAACTGGCTCTCACAGGCAGCAAACCAAGGTCATCGCGACGCAGCTCTCTTCATCAAAGAGAACTTTAAATAAAGCACCTACGCTTTGAATCTTCACAGGGGGATCTCTCAACCACGCGAGATCCCCCTCATTCTGTATCCAGACAAGATAAAAAATCACATGAGCGACTCCTCCTCGCCTGCGTCATCAGGCTCGCCCTCTTCCTCGTCGTCCGCATCTCCATGGGCTTCCTTCTGGGGGCTTGCGATCACCCAATCTATGAACGCGCTCAACGAGCGCGGCGTGCAGTTCCTACTCGTTGCGCTAGGGATATGGATGGCATCTGCTCTCCAGTACACGCTCTCCATCATGACGGTGCTGCCCTTTGTCATCTTTTCCCCCCTAGCGGGCTGGCTCGGTGATCGCTATTGCAAGACGCGGCTGCTGCAGACGCTCGTCTTGTTGCAGGTCATTGTACTGGCGGGGATGTTTGTGGGGCTCTATTTTCAGATTCTCAACATGGCGATAGGCTTCTTTATGATTTTCTGCATCCAAGCCGTCTTTTTTAGCCCTGCCAAGAAGGGGCTTGTGAAGGACATCATGGGCGAGCAGCGTATAGGTGTCGCGAGCGGTATCTTGGAGATCACCTCTATGCTCGCGCTGCTCATCGGCCAGATTGGCGGTCTCTTTGCCGTCTATAGCTTGCTCAGTCGCTGGGGGGAAAATGCAGGCTGGGAAGCAGCCGCGTGGCCTACCGCCGCCTGCTGTATCGCCGCCATAGGTGTGTTTCTCCTGAGCCTGCGTCTCCCTCGCTACGCACCACTGAGCAAGGCTCCCTTCCGCGCATCGCTTTTCTGGGAACATGGAAAGCAGCTCAAGATGCTGTGGCAGAATAAAATCCTGCGCCATAGCCAAGTCGGTATCGGATACTTCTGGTTCATTGCTGGCATGATGGTGCTCATCGCCCTGAATATGGCCGAGGAGATCAATGCGGCCGACGTGAGCACACAGACGAGCGGCTTCATGCGCACGCTCTCGCAGCAAAAGGACTCTGCTCTACTCGTCGCCTGGATCAGCGGCGGCTCTATCCTAGGCGGGGCTGTCGCCTCCGTCCTCTGCGCAAAGAAGCTGCGCCTGAGTCTCGCCTACGTCGGTGCGATCGGCATGACGCTAGGCTGCGTTATCCTCAGTATTGTGGAGTTCGGCGAGCCGCTCTTCTACCTCGCGCTCGTGATGACGGGCGGGATGGCTGCGGGCTTCCTCGTTCCTCTCAATGCCATCCTGCAGAACCGCGCGGATAATGACAAGCGCGGCGATGTGATCGCCGCGGGGAATCTCGTCGACTGCTTCCTCGGCATCCTCGCTGTGCTCATCCAGCAGGCCATGCGCGCCTCGGGCATGAGTACACAGATGCAGTGCGCCTTTCTCGCTGTCGCAAGCCTGCTCATCACCGTCTACATCATCAAGAACTGCCGTCATACCTAGTTTCTTATGAATGACCTTTCTTCATCCAATGGCTCTCGCGGTCGCCTTCTCATCTTTGAAGGCATAGACGGCACGGGCAAATCCACCCAGATCCAGCTGCTCGCGTCCTATCTGCGCGAGCAGCACGGGCTCGATGTCGTGACCAGCTTTGAGCCCACACGCGGTAGCTGGGGGATGCGCGTGCGCACGGCCGCGCAGGCGCATCAGCGACTCAGCATGCAGGAGGAGATAGACTGCCTACTGCGCGATAGGCAGGAGCATGTCGATACTCTCATCCGCCCCGCACTCGAGCGCGGTGCCTGGGTGCTGCTGGATCGCTATTACCCCTCGATGATGGCATATCAAGGGGCGAGTGGTGCCGATGTCGCTGAGATACAGCAGATGAATGAGCGCTTTGCCGTCATTCCTGATCTCGCCTTTTACATTCGTATTTCGCTAGAAGAATCGCAACGCCGCGTCACCACGCGCGGACTCGCCAAGGACGCCTTCGAGCAGGAGAGCTTCCAAGCGCGAGTCGCCTCCATCTTTGACGACATGGTCATGGGCTGGTGGTGCCCCGTCGATGGACATGGTCGTATAGCCGAGGTGCATGAGCGTATCGTGCACGCGCTCACAGCGCGCCATCTATTCTAATAGCTTTTTCACTAGGAACAAAGAATCGGCTCTCTCCGCATGGAGAGAGCCGATTCTGCTGTAAAGCTAGGAAATGTGTGCTTATTGTACAGGCTGGAGTCCCTGCTGCTTGAGCTGCTCGAGCATCTCGGGGGTCAGCTCGATGGGTGCGCCACCGGGCTTGCCAGCACCAGGCTTGATGCTCATGAGGCTGAGCTTGAAGATGAGCACGGAGTTCTTGCCAATTATACCAGGACCACGCTCGCCGTAGCCGAGCTCGGAGGGGATGTAGATCTCCCATGTGGAGCCTGCAGGCATGAGCTTGAGGGCTTCGGAGAAGCCGGGGACGACTTGATTGATGGGGAACTCAACGGGCTTTGTCGAGCCATCAAAGATCGTGCCATCGACGAGGCGACCTTCGTAGGTGACTTCGCAGAGTGCAGACTGACCGTCCTTTGCCGCGTCGTACTTCGCGCCCTTGCCTTCGGTGATGACCTTGTACTGGAGACCAGAGGGGAGGGTGGTCACACCGGGCTTCTTCGCGTTTTCAGCGAGGAACTTCTTGCCAGCTTCTGCGTTGGCAGCTCCCTTTTCAGCATCCTTTTTCTGGAGCTGGTCAACGAATGCCTGCATGTGCGTGGGGATGAGTGCTTCGATCGCGGGGTCAAACTTGTTGGCAAAGGCGGCTTCAAAGCCCTGCATGAAGATGTCCTTGTCAAAGTCGCTTGCCTTCAACGAGGGAGACTCCGAGGAGAGCTGCTGACCAAACTGGAAGCCCATGAAGTAAGAAACAACTTTCTTGATTTCTTCTGGCGTAGGAGTGGCGGCAGGTGCTGGAGCTGGCGCGGGAGTAGAGGCTGTTTCTTGACCGAGGCTCAGAGGAGCGAGGGCGAGGCTGAGACCGACGAGGAGGGGGTGTACTGATTTCATATATATATATTGGAAACGAATGTAGGGGAAAATGCTGAATATTTGTTGGATTTTTATCACTTAGAGCTTGATCTTGACGCCGCGATTGTTGATCCATGCGCGGGTGATGACCTGAAGGAGATACTCGATCTGGTCGCTGTTTTGCAAGGCGTACTCGACCGTATGAGCGTGTGTCGTATCAGGATAGGTCTTGGACGCTGTGGTGGGAGCTCCTGAGCGCTGGACAGCGCGGCTTTGGATGCGCTCCATGAGAGCCTGTGCGTTGGTCGCCGTGCGCCCAGTGCTATCGTAGCGGGCGTAGAGGCGGATGGAGCTATTGCCCGTCGTGTCGATGACGAGCTCTTGGATGGGAGTCTTGCCCTCGAGGTAGAAGATATGCGTACTCACGGAAACGATCTCTGCGAGCTTCACGACCAAGGTGCTCTGGCGTACCGATCCTTGGATGAGGATGAGATAGGGCTGGCGCATGTTGCTGTGACCAGCCTTCTCCTTGTCTGTGATAAAATTCGGCGGCTCCTTCGTGTCGCTTTCTTGTCTGGTGGCACCCACCTGAGCCTGCACCGGTATGAGCTGGGTGCAGAGGAGAGAGAGGGTGAGAATCAGTGAATGCTTCATATGTCCTGTTGTTCTAATGTATTTCTCCCTAGAGGTCAAGAATGAAATACGTATTCGCTCGAATAGGGCTGAAATTTTATGGATTTAGGAACGACGCTGGATGTAGAAGCGCAGCACCTGCGTGGGAGCATCAGTCGGTGTGACTTTGATCTTCTCCCCATGGGGGAAGATGAGGTAGTACGTCTTCCCCTTGGTGCGAGGGAGATTGAGGGGGAGCATCTTTCGCATGTCGTCTTGCGGAGTGGGGAGCTGCCCTGAGTCGATGACCTTGCCCTTGCTATCGACGAGCTTGACGAATTCCTTTTGCGGACGCTGGGGGAGCACGTCGACGAGGATACGCTGCATGTTGGGATCGAGGCCTTGCTTCTCATACCACGCATTCGCAAGCGCGATGTAGCGGTCGCTGACATCTTGAGCTTCGAGGCTCTTGTTGAGGCGATTCCACGGGACTTGGAAGTGGGGTGCCTTGGACTTCATGTCGCGGATCTTGCCTGTGGTAGCGAGCACGCGCTGGCGGGGCTTGCTGGTATCGAGCATGCCGACAGCCTCCATGACCCAGCCTGTGTTGAAGTGCTTCTCACCCATTTCGAGCATTTGCCACTCCCCATTGAGCCAGACCTCTGTCCATGTATGGTTGCCCGGCACATGATTCCACGTCTCCACGCCGACGATGCGCGAGGGGATGTCCACGGAGCGGAGTGCTGCGGCATAGAGGATGCTCAGCCCTGTGCAGGAGGCACGCTTGGTGCGCAGTGTCTCGATAGGGCTCATGTTGGGGCGTATTCGCTTGGTGGAGTAGTCGACTCCAGTGACCTCCTTGATCTTGGTAGAGATGAGCAGGGCTGCTTCACGCGCATCCTTGCAGTCCTTCACCAGAGGGGTGATGATGTCCTTGAGCTCACTGCGCCATGCGGAGGTGGGCTCATCGAGCATCTGGTTGGGCTCGATGTACTGCTCACGGATGCTCTCAGGGATGTGATGGCTCCATGGGAAGGCAGCAGGATAGAGGCTCTGCACCTCGTGCGTCGTGCTGGGGGCTGCAGCAGGGGCTGTAGTTGCCTGCTGGGAATAAAGGTAGGGCGTTGTCGCAACGGAGAGGAGGATAGTGGGGATAAAAATGCGCATAATGTGTGAAGAAATAAAATGTGAGTCCACGGCGCAGCAGCATGCCGAGACCGCATGCTGCACCATGATTAAAGTAATACTCTAGCTTATTTCCTTGACGCCGTAAAGCGTAAAACCCGTAGACTCCACGATACGCACGTCAATGATGTGCCCGATGAGCTCGTCTGAACCTTCAATGATGACGGGTTTATTTTGAGGGGTTCTGCCCTGGAGGCGATTCTCATTCGTCTTGCTTTTTCCCTCCACAAGAATGGATTGGACCGTGCCGACGAGGTTCTGATTCTTGGCTATTGCAATACGATTCACCACATCGAGAAGGCGTTGATTGCGCTGCTCTTTGATGTCACGAGAAATTTGGTCATCCATCACCGCCGCAGGAGTATTCTTGCGGGGTGAGTATTGGAAAATAAAGGCATTGTCGAATTGCACACGCTCCACGGCGGCGAGAGTCTCGAGGAAATCCTCCTCCGTCTCGCCAGGGAAGCCTACGATGATGTCCGTCGTGATGGCGAGGTCGGGGCGCGCCGTGCGCATGGCGTCGATGAGGGTGAAGAATTTTTCATTCTTGTAGGGACGGCGCATCAGCTTGAGGATGCGGTCGCTGCCGCTCTGAATGGGGAAGTGGATGTGGCTGCAGAGCTTGTCCAGATAGGTATAGGCATGCACGAGGTCCTCGCGAAAGCCGATGGGGTGCGGGGAGGTGAAGCGGATGCGCTCCAGACCGTCGATATCTTGGAGCTGCTCGAGCAGTAGGACGAACGCGCCTTTTGCCCCCTCAGTGGGGAATTCTTTTCCGTAGCGGTTGACGATCTGGCCAAGTAGCGTCACTTCCTTCACCCCTTCGACGACGAGCTGGCGCACCTCCTCGATGATATCAGCGGCGGGGCGGCTGCGCTCAATGCCGCGCGTGCTGGGCACGATGCAGTAGGAGCAGCGCATGTCGCAGCCCTGCATGATGGAGACGAAGGCCG
Source organism: uncultured Akkermansia sp. (assembly GCA_964370135.1). Taxonomy (GTDB): domain Bacteria; phylum Verrucomicrobiota; class Verrucomicrobiia; order Verrucomicrobiales; family Akkermansiaceae; genus Akkermansia. Next base: position 8,974 of record CAYJID010000002.1, read on the forward strand.
CACTGCGGCGCGCGCTCGGGACGTGGTCTCGTATCTTGTTCTGGTCGTTTTCGACCTCCTCGATGGCGCAGATGTGCGCGCCCTTCTTGATGGGCTCAGTGATGGGACTCGCTAATCGGTCATGGAGCAGCTGATGGGAGAGCTCAAAGACATTCTGATACTGCTGTGTGCCTGTGACGATGTCGGCTCGGGGTACCTCACGGAAGATATCCTTGCCCTTGCTCTGGCTCATGCAGCCCATGAATCCATAGACCGTGTGAGGCTTGGCTAGATGCGCAGAGCTGATGATGCCCATCTTGCCCAGCGCCTTGAGCTCGGCTTTCTCGCGCACGGAGCAGGTGTTCATCAAGACGATGTCGGCTTCTCGTTCGGTCTCGGCCATCTCGTAGCCGTGGGCGAGGAACATACTGGCGACTTGCTCGGTGTCGCGCTCATTCATTTGACATCCGTAGGTTTTGATGAATACACTTGGCATAGATATTATGATTTATTTACTAAAAAAAGGGAAGAATGGAGGAAAATGGAAGATGGGGGAAAGGTGTATTAAGCCAAAAACTGCTCGTAAGTCGTAGGGTCGTCGACCTCAGCGGCGGTGAAGGCATCGCGACGCTCTATACAGGTAGCGCAGATGCCGCAGTGACGCTCGCCGCCCTTATAGCAGGAGTAAGTATGGGAGAAATCAACGCCAAGATCCGCGCCCATGCGCACGATCTCCTCCTTGTCCGCCTCGATGAAGGGCGTGAGGATCTCGAGCTGCGCGTCAGTGCCGAGGCGTATCGCCTGACTCATGGCGATCATAAAGTCGTTGCGGCAGTCGGGATAGATAAAGTGATCGCCCGCATGCGCGGCGATGACGAGCCCCTCGGCTCCTTGACTCTCGGCGATGCCGGCCGCGATGGAGAGGAATATCCCATTGCGGAAGGGCACGACGGTCTGCTTCATATTCTGCTCATCGTAGGTCCCTGTGGGGATGGCGTCAGCTCCCGAGAGCAGAGCCGAGCGCAGGTGCGTGGCGATGCTGCGTATATCGAGCTGATGGTAAGGGATGCCGAGGGATGCCGCCTGCCAGCGGGCGCAGGCAAGCTCACGCTGCGCGTGATTGCTCGCGTAGTCAAAGGAGATAGCGCAGACGACATCATGCTCGGCATGGGTCCAATGGAGGGCGGCGGTGGAGTCGAGACCACCAGAAAGTAATACTGCAAGTTTCATGAGCTGAGTGTGTGTAAGAGTTCTTAGAGGTAACTAGGCTTGTTCTCCGTCTGGTGCTCGGCTATCGTTGTCAGCTGGATGCCGCCGCGCGCGCCAAAGCGTCCCTCGACGCGCATCCACGCAGGAGCGATCGTGTCGACGAGATCATCCAAGATGCGATTGACGACCTGCTCGTTGAAGGCGCGGTGATTGCGGAAGGAGGCGAGGTAGTACTTCAGGCTCTTTGTCTCAACAATAGAGTCCGCAGGGCTGTACGTGATGATCAGATGACAGCTATCGGGCTGCCCCGTGACGGGGCAGAGCGAGGAGAACTCATGCGTGTCGAGCACGATGGTGTAGGCGCGCTGGGGGCTGCGATTGGGGAAGGCCTCAAGCTGCGCCTCGTCAGGTGAGGAGAAGAAGCTCTGATGCTTGCCCAAGATGCTGAGATCCTGTGGGGTCTGCTGGGGATCGGTCATATGCGAAAGGAAGGGCTCAGGGGGTGAGAAAAAATCAGATCTTGCTCAGCTGGTAGCCGTCTTTACCATCCTTGACCGCCCAGCCGAGGCTGGTGAGCTGGTCACGGAGCTCGTCGGAGCGCGCCCAGTTTTTCTCAGCACGTGCCGTCCAGCGTTCCTCTGCGATTGCGCGGATGTCGTCGGGGGCTTCTACATCGGCATCAGGGTCGCTGAGGGTGAGACCGAGTGCCTCTGTGATGAGGCGCAGCGCGTACCAGACCTGTGTCGCCTCCTCAGCGGAGAGCTCGCTGGGTTTGACAGACTTGATCGCGGTGAAGACGTGTCCGAGGGCTTCGGGGAGATTGAGATCATCCTCGAGGCTCTCCCATGCGGCGGTGAAGGGGGCTGTGTCGGGTCGCTTCTTGCAGAGATCCTTGTAGCTAGGCTCCTTCGCACCACTCACGGTCGCGATCTGCTTGTCAAAGCGACCGAGCTTGTTGAGCGCGGACTGCGCGTCCTTCAGCCCCGAGAGGGTGAAGTTGAGCGCGCGGCGGTAGGAGGCACTGGAGAGTAGGTAGCGCAGAGCGGCAGGGCTGTAGCCCATCTCGACGAGCTGGTCGAGCGTGTACATATTGCCAAGGCTCTTGCTCATCTTCGCCCCGTCGACGAGGAGGTGCGTGATGTGGAACCAGTGCATCGCACTCTCACCGCCACAGGCGCAGCGGCTCTGGGCGATTTCATTTTCATGATGGGGGAAGATGAGGTCGACGCCGCCTGAGTGCAGGTCAAAGGTGTCGCCGAGGTACTTGTGGCTCATAGCGGAGCACTCGAGATGCCAGCCGGGGCGACCCTCACCCCAAGGGGATGGCCAGTAGTTGGCGCCATCCTCGGGCTTGCGCGCCTTCCAGAGGACGAAGTCGGCGACGCTGTCCTTCTCATACTCATCGGTATCGGCGCGCGATTGCGCGGTCTTGCCCAGATCGAGGCTCTGGCGGTCGAGGTGAGCGAGCTTGCCATAGTCGCCGTAGGAAGAGATGCGGAAGTACACGGAGCCGTCTTCACTCGCATAGGCGTGACCCTTCTCCATCAGGCTCTCGATGAGACCGATTTGCTCCGCAATGTGTCCGACAGCCGAGGGCTCGACATGGGGGGGGAGGCAGTTGAGCGCAAGGCAGTCGTCATGGAATTTTGCCGTCCACTTCTGCGTGTACTCGATGAGGGGAACATTCTGTGCGACGGAGTTACGAATAGTCTTGTCATCGACGTCCGTGATGTTGCGCACATGCTTGGTGCGCAGTCCGCCGAGCTCGACGACGCGGCGGAAGACATCCTGTGCAACAAAGGTGCGGAAGTTGCCAATGTGTGCGGCCGCATACACTGTAGGACCACAACAGTAGAATCCGAGCTGCTTGCCGTTGAGGGCTTGAACGTCTTTCATTGTTCCTGTCAGTGTGTCAAAGAGTCGTAACATATCGCGCGAGAGTATAGTGTCTTTGTTTCCATTTGTCAAGCTTAAGGAATTTTGTTGTTCAACGAAAACAGAAAAGACTGCCATGAGAAGTATTCTGATCCTATAACATAGGCGTTTTGAGGTTGCCTCCAACGAGGCATTATGGTATAGACAACAACGAATCACCCTGCCGTCATCTGGCGTTTTGAAGTTGCCTCCAACGAGGCATTATGGTATAGTTAACCCTGCAACCAGCAACAGAGCCAGTCTGTTTTGAAGTTGCCTCCAACGAGGCATTATGGTATACAGGGCCTCACAGCATCACAGCTGCGAGTACTGTTTTGAAGTTGCCTCCAACGAGGCATTATGGTATAGGGCAGATGAAGCTGGCGACTCGCGAGATCAAGTTTTGAAGTTGCCTCCAACGAGGCATTATGGTATAGCACGATGCGCGGTGCTCTCGATACGGTTACGGTTTTGAAGTTGCCTCCAACGAGGCATTATGGTATAGCACGATGCGCGGTGCTCTCGATACGGTTACGGTTTTGAAGTTGCCTCCAACGAGGCATTATGGTATAGACGGGGAGATCCCAGCGCAGCAGCAGATCGCGTTTTGAAGTTGCCTCCAACGAGGCATTATGGTATAATGGCGGTCACACTTCGCCGCTGTATGGAGGAGTTTTGAAGTTGCCTCCAACGAGGCATTATGGTATAGATGGAGTGAGGCGGGCTCGCAGGTGGGCTGGGTTTTGAAGTTGCCTCCAACGAGGCATTATGGTATATGAAATTGCTTTAGAACCTCGCTTGATATTCCGTTTTGAAGTTGCCTCCAACGAGGCATTATGGTATAGTGGGAAATTCCTTGACTTACTCGACGACTTCGTTTTGAAGTTGCCTCCAACGAGGCATTATGGTATATTGATCGCGCGGCGAATCGTGTCCACGTTAACGTTTTGAAGTTGCCTCCAACGAGGCATTATGGTATACGGCTCCCCCATTGTCCTCGCGGATAATACCATGTTTTGAAGTTGCCTCCAACGAGGCATTATGGTATAACAGCGCGAGACCTGACAGACGCACAGGTACTGTTTTGAAGTTGCCTCCAACGAGGCATTATGGTATAGATGCGTCTCTAGCGCAGCGTAGTGAGCAGGTGTTTTGAAGTTGCCTCCAACGAGGCATTATGGTATACGACACCATTTAAGCGAAAGAAACTCTTCCTCTTAAATGGTGTCGTGTTTCCATCAATCATAAATTTGAGACTTATTTCTCGTCTCTCTTTCTCCTCACCAAAAGAGAATATAAGAGGGAAAGGGGCGGCTCTGCTCCAAAATTTCTTCTCCCAGTAAAACAACTTGCTGCTCCCAGACGGCTCTCTCCATGGGGATGAGTCTAATGTCTCCCTGTGGGACGAGACTGGCAACGCGTCTCATGTAGCGAATGACACGCTCAACCTCGTGCTCCTCGCCCTCAAAGATGTAGATGCTGTACTGAACGCGCACACCGCCCAGAGCCTCGAATTTGGTACGTAGCAGTGTCTGATGCCTCGTCTCAGGCACATCATAGGCAAGCATCACGAGCATGGAGGCAGAAGGGGTGGAAGGCTGCGGGCTGACCTAGGGAGAGCGATTTGACAAAGCTCTCGACCATGAGGCGGATGATGGTGCGCAGGCGGAAGCGCTTGTCGCGGTAGCTCCACTTCTCCTCAAGCATCTGGGCAAAGCGTCCCGCCATCAGCTGCTTGTCATGCATCTCGTCGATGTAGCGCATGATGGTGATCTCGACACAGCAGCGCAGCGGCTCGATGAGGTCGCAGACGAGGCTCGGGCGGCTGCGTCGGAGGCGGTGGATGATGCCTATGCCAGGCTCGATGCCTGAGGCGATGCACTGCCACTCCAGCGCGTGGTAGAGGAAGGCGTAGCCGTAGTTGAGCGCGATGTTGAGGGGGGCTTTTGCATGCTGCTTTTCGCGGGTGAATAGGTCCTGTGCCACAGCACGGAAATACATCGCCCAGAAGAAGCGCGCCCATTTCGCCTCCAGTTGTAGGATGCGGCTATAGGAGTTCGCCGCGAGCTTGGGCAGAGGCGCGAGGGCGGGATCAAGCGCGCGGATGAGGGCGTGCTGATTAGCTATCTTGTTGCCCAGCAGGGCTGAGGCGTAGATGGTGCTCTGCTTGGAGGAGAGATTGCAGACGCGGTAGGTGGCGTCGGGATTCACATAGCGGCAGCGCGGCAGGATGGAGGAGGTCTCCCATTTCCCCCTCTGCTTGTTCCACCGTGCGAGGACGAGCGGGCACTGCTGCGCGAGTGCGCAGAGTGTCTGCTGAGTCCATGTGGCCTGCGCGGAGAGGCACTGCAGTGAGCCTAGCACCTGCAGGGCGATCTTGCGCTCGCCACAGTGCAGCATGCCCTTGCTGATGTGCAGCTGGGCATGCTCGCTGCTGAGGATGAGGTGGTGTATCATAGCGGGGGCACGAGCTGCATGCTGTGCGCGAGTTGCTGGGCATCTTCGGGGTAGCCCCGAAGATTAGCTAGTCGCTTTGGCGTGGATATTTCTAAAGGTTTATGGAGCTTTGAGAAGAGTGATTTAAATTCAAGTGAGCCTGTACTTTTGAGTGCAGTAATCTCTCCCCATGATGCAGTCTGAAGAGAGTTTTCTTCTTCTGCGTGTTGATCCTTTGTGACGCTATTCTTGAAAGGGAGCTCGAATGTGTCGCCTTTTCTGAAGCTGGTGAGATGCGTGGCATGGGGTGGGAGGGTGCCGCAGATGGCGGTCTTGAGGTCAGGGTACGTTTTGCGCTTCTTGTTCTCACCATCGAGGAATCGCTGCAGGGCGAGTGGGGCGTTCTTGCGACCGCGCCACGGCATGCCGAGTCGCTTGAGCGCGTAGAGGCACTGCTTGTCGGGGATGACGCGGGTGTAGTATTCCCATGCTTGTTTTTTCTGATTCCAGCCTATCCAGAGCTCGAGTCTGTCGTTTTTAGCATCGAGAGCGCGCATCTGAGAGAATCGCTCGCGGGTGGGATCACCTGCATGCTCGATGAGCCCGCTCCATCCGAGGGGGGAATTGTTGAGATGGCCTTTGCCTCCGTGCTTGCGCGTCTTCTTGATGGGCATGGCGTGCTTGCCCTTGCAGAGGGGCTTGCTCTCGATATGCTCATCGCTGGTGGCGGGCTGGCTACTCGTGATCCAGTCCTCGATGGTCTTGAGGCTGGGCATGTGCTGCTCGCGGGTGTGATTCTTTTGGAGGGCTTCAAGGATGTCTTTCTGGCGTGAGAGTTTACCGTTGACGTAGGACTTGCCCTCGGGGGTGAGTGGGGCGCGCTGGCTGGTCATCCCCTGCTCGTCAACGGACCAGAAGGTGGAGTCACCGAGGCTCTTGTGCTTGCTCTTGCTGCGGATCTTGATGACGGGGCAGCTCTCGTCACTGGCGGTGAATGGGGGGCGCTCTGCGAGCTGCTCGTAGGGGACGAGGCAGCGGAGGCGGCGGTGCTGCTTGCCATCCGCTGACTGGATGCGCGTGCTATAGAAGATGCCTCCGTAGCGTGTGTCGTTGAGCCCGTCGGCGGGGGGGATGAGGCTGAGGATGGCCGCGTCGATGCGGTGGTGGAGATGGTTGCTCCTATCCTTCTTGTAGCTGGGTAGTATGCTGTGGCGCGCGGCGGCGGTGTAGGTGCCGCAGGGGTTGCCAATGCGGGTACGGATGGCTTCTCGGTCTCCTGCGATGCCCATCCAGTGGGCGCAGAGCTTGCGCAGCTCGCGGGCGAGCTGGGAGATGCGCGTCATGTTGTTGAAGTCGGGGAAGCGCTCTTCTGGCGTTGCGATGAAGCGGAAAAAATATTTCTTGCGCTCTCCCCATCGGAAGTTCTTGCTGTGCTCCTGCATTTGCTCCCAGCTCAGCCAGCCGGCGATGCCCGCGTGCGCGGCCTCGTAGGGGGTGCGGTTCTCCATATCCTCGTTGATCGTGCGGCGCGTGAGCACGAGATTCTCCGCGACAAAGAGCCCGCCGCGCGAGTCGGGGTAGAGGTGGGCGAGCTCGAGATCGGAGGCGAAAGGATCGCAGCCGAGGGGCTCTGCTGTGAAGGGGCAGCGGGCGGGGGTCTTGGTGCTGCCGCCCTGCTCTTCAAAGAGGTAGAGGCGGTAGATGTCAGATCGGCTGAGGTCGGCGAGCTGGCGGTTGTATTTCTTGGCTAGTTTTTCTTTGCTCTTGCGCCTGTCTTGCTGTTCTTTTTGGATCTCTTTGGCTTGATCGCTGTTGACGGCGGCATTCTTGATGCACTCGATGATGCAGTAGTCGGGCACGCGAGCACCACCTAGTACATCACTGAGATCGCGCTCAAAGAGTCGCTGGAGTAGCCCAACGGTGGCAAAGGGGGTGCTGGCGTGTGCTCTCGGGCGCACGCGTAATGTGCCGAGTAGCTCGCGTACTTGGGGGAAGATGCCTCCGAGATCGCTGATCTGATCGCGCTTCGTGTAGAGCTGGTAGTGCTTTTTCCATTCCTCGATCTGCTGGGGGGCAAAGCAGGTCTCGTCTTGGGTGGCGAGGCTGATGAGGAGGCGCGCGGAGCTGGCACACATGCTGGCCTTGGCGCGACTCTTGCTGCCCCTAGGCGCGCAGATGTCGGAGAGCTGCTCGAGGAGCAGGGGGTTGCTGCTGGATTCGTTTTTGTTTGCTATTTTGTAGGGTTTGATGGCCTGTTCGAGCTGGCTTTTGAGGCTTGACCACGTGGCGTTGTCTTGGGCGAGTCCCTCGTAGAGGACGCGCACGCCCTGCTCGGGGAGGTGGCAGCGTCCGTGCTGGACGAAGTCGAAGCGGCGGTTGGAGAGCAGGTCGAGGAGCTTCCAGCGCTTGATGGCGAGCTCGCTATTGTCGGAGCAGGGCTCGGGGGCGAGGTCGAGGATGGCGGTGTAGGGGCATTGCTTGACTTTTTTGAGGAAATGGGCGCGCGCCTCGTCGGGGGTCTTGCGCAGGTAGTGAAAGATGGCGATTTTCTTCTCCGCTGGGGTCTTGCAGGGGGAGAGCAGCGTGGCGACGAACTCGTCGTAGCGGGGGATGAGGTGGCGGTGTCGCTCGAGGAGGGTGCGGAGGTGGGCTGCGACATGATTTCTCGGGTAGTTGAAGCCGCGCGCCTTGCGCTGTGCCGCAGGGGTGCTCTTGTACTGATGGAGCATCTGCTCGATGCTCTGGTGCTGGGACTCCTCGTGACGGGCGTCGAGGTAGGTGTACCAGTCGCGGAGGTCCTCGTCGCTGAGGGGCTGGTCATTTTTGCCATGCAGGCGGTGGGATTGCTCCGTGAGGATGTCGCGTAGCTCTGCGCTGATGTAGCTGCTGGAGACCCATTTTCTGGCGTCAGCGATGTTGCTCGACTCGCCCCATGGCCATTGCCCCTCGCCCTCGGAGCTCATGGCGTAGTAGTCAAATCCGCGTCGCTGGACGATGGATCGGATGGCGATAGAGAGGGCGTGCGGGGAGGCGAGCTGCTGGGTGATGCCTCGGTGGCGTAGCAGGAAGGGATCGCTGCGCGACATGACGTCGTCGTCGACCCATGGGAGGTCGTGCGCGCGGAAGAGCTGCTTGAGACGGTGCAGGCGCAGGCGGCGATTCTTGCGTGTGCGGCGTTGAGCTCGATTTTCTCGTCGGGTGGCGAGTGACTGGGACTGAGGCAGCGAGCTAAGCAATGTCTTGCTATACAGAAAGTCTGCACCCCGTCGTAGCGTGATGCCTATCCCCTCGATGCCGATATCAATTCCGAGAACGAGGGTGTCAGGCGCGTAAAATGGATGTTCTCGCCATTTGCTAGCGTTGATTTCGAAGGGGTAATCATGCTGTATCATTATCCTTTCAGTCTACTTGATGTGAGGCAGATTGCAAGACAAAAATAGCCCGTGCGCTTGACGTCATCATCTAGATATGCTAAGATGCTGTCACTTCAAAACCAGCACGCGAGTAATATCATTGTTATGGAGAGCAAGTTTCTCGCACATCGTGTGACTCCAATACATACCCCTAGCTTGTCTAGGGGTTAATTTTTTGTGAATTGGGGAGGTCTTAGCTAACGCGAAAAGAGAAGATCCCTTCACAACTCGATCCAGACGGGGCGATGGTCGCTGGCGTGCTTGATCTGTGGGTCATCGACGACGGCGGAGCGTGCGCCCTTCGCGCGTTTCTCTTTGAGGGGCGTGTTGATGTAGATCTGGTCAAAGACGTAGTAGGTCTTGCCTCGCCTGTAGTAGAGTGTCCACTCCTCGCCGCGGCTATCCTTTGCCGTGATGCGGTGGAGTCCTGAGATGCGGCTCTTGCCCTGCTCAAGTACGCCCAGTGAGCTGTCATGGGGCGAGTCGTTCCAGTCGCCAAAGACGAGGATGGCTTGGTTGGGCTTGTGCTTCATGGCCTCGGCGATATGGAGGGCGAGTGTCTGCGCCTCACTGGTGCGCTGGGCGGTGGCCTTCGCCTGATCGTCGGAGACGCGTGACTTGAGATGCACGCCCATGACGCGTAGGCGGTCGCGGCCATTGAGCTGGACGGTGACGTCGAGGATGCCGCGCAGCATCTTGCGGCGGTGGTTGCCGTAGAGGGAGGCTTGCGCTTTCGAATGATCCTCGACGATGGGGTAGCGTGAGAGGATGCCGACGGCACGGTCTTCTCCCTTGCGCTCAAGGACGCGGTAGTAGGGATAGTAGCGCCCACGCTCGTGGAGGCGTGTTTGGAGGTCTTGGATGGCCATGCGTCCGCCTAGCTCGATGAGACCGACGATGTCGGGTGCCGCCTCGTCGATCACGTCAGCGACGGCGCGGCGCGATTGCTCGGACTTCGGACGCATGACGTAGGGGGAGCGGTTGCGGTCGCCGGGGATGAAGTAGTTCTCCACGTTGTACATGAGGAATCGCGGGCGGGCTTTGCCGTCTGCACCACCCGCAAAGGGGGTGCGGATGCTGGGATCATCGCGCAGCTTCTCCAAGGCTTCATCATGCTCTAGCAAGGGCGTGCCTACGGAGAGCGTGGTGCTGGGCTGCTCCTCGACAAGGGCGTCCTTGTCCTCGAAGTAATAGGAGTAGAGGGCGACGATGAGCGCGATGACGAGGCCGAGTATGGTGCCGTCCGTGCGCAGGCTGCGCTTGCGCGGTGTTTTCTTGGAGCTACTGCTGCGCTTGCTGCGTGAGGGACGCTTGGGTTTATTGCTCTTGCGGCTGGAGCGTTTGGCTCCGAGTGATTCGTTCATGAGGGTATTGGATGTGATGGATGTTAAAAACTCTCTTGCAGCCAGCGGGCGACGTCGGGCGCGGCGTAGGTGAGGATCATGTCGGCACCCGCACGGCGGATACACAGGAGGCTCTCCAGCATCAGGGCGCGCTCATTGATCCAGCCTGAGGCGGCGGCGGCCTTGATCATGAGGTACTCGCCGCTGACTTGGTAGGCGGCGATGGGCAGGGGGCTCTGGGCTCGGAGGTCGGAGATGATGTCGAGGTAGAGCGTGGCGGGCTTGACCATGAGGATGTCGGCTCCCTCTTGCTCGTCGAGCTGGGCTTCGCGGGCGGCTTCGCGGCGGTTGGCGGGATCCATCTGATAGCTGCACTTGTCCCCCTTTTTAGGCGCGCTGCCCAGTGCACCGCGGAAGGGGCCATAGAGCGCGGAGGCGTACTTCGCGGTGTAGCTCATGAGTGACACATGGGAAAATCCCTCGGCATCGAGCATGCGTCGCAGTGCGGCGATGCGGCCATCCATCATGTCGCTGGGCGAGATGATGTCTGCTCCTGCCTGCGCGTGGACGAGTGCTTGCTGGCAGAGCAGCGTGACGGTCTCGTCGTTGAGGATTTCTATCTCGCCTGCCTCGTTGCAGCGCACGAGACCGTCGTGGCCGTCGCTGTTGTAGGGGTCGAGGGCGACGTCTGTCATGACGAGGAGGTTGGGGATTTCCTTTTTGAGGAGGCGGATGGCGCGTGGGATGATGCCCTGAGGATTCCATGCTTCGCTGCCGCGTGAGTCTTTTTTCTCCTCGGCGATGACGGCAAAGAGGTCGACGCAGCCTATACCCAGCTGCCAGAGGCGGTGTGCCTCACCAAGTAGCCCTGTGAGGCTCCATCGCTTGCAGCCGGGGAGCGAATCAATGGGCTCGTCGCTCTCGCCCTCATGGACGAAGAGCGGGCAGATGAGGTGGGCGGCGGTGAGGGTGGTCTCGCGCATGAGGGCGCGCATGGCGGCAGATTTTCTGTTTCTGCGGGGACGCATGGAGGGGGTATTCATGGAGATGAGAAATTAGTGTTGGGTTTGCGCAAGGGCGGCGCGCATGACGGAGGTGCGGGGGAGCTGCTCGCCGAGGTACCACGCGGGGAGAGCGGCTTTTGCAGTCATGCTATGCTCAAACCAGAGGCGGAAGGCGAGAGCTCCCTGCCAGAGCAGCATGCTCTCTCCTGTGCTGACATGACAGCCGTGCTGCTCAGCGGCGCGGGCGAGGGCGGTGGGATGGGTGATGATGTCGTAGTAGTAGCTACCTGGTCGCATGTACTGCGTGGGGATGGGGAGCAGGTCATCGTCCTTGAGCCCCAGTGAGGAGGCATTCACGATGATGTCACAGCTAGCGGCGACGGTCTCTAATTCTAAGCTATCAAAGTGCAGGCTCTGGATACGCGTCTCGGGCGCGAGCTGCTGGAGCTGGGCGTCGAGCTCGTCGAGCTCGGGGCGCGGGCGATTCACAAGGGTGATGGAGGCAAAGCAGTATTCCGCGCAACGTAGCGCGATGGCTGTGCCAGCACCTCCACAGGCACCGAGTATCAGCAGGTGATGGGAGCTGAAGTCGGGCGTGTCTTTCTGCATGAACTCGCGCAGGGCGGCGATGAAACCTTCGTTGTCCGTGTTGTGCGCGATGATACGGCCGTCGGGGGTGAAGAGCAGCGTGTTAGCGGCTTTGGCCTGCGTGGTGCTGCTGTCTTTCTGATCGGCGAGCTCGTAGGCACGTCGTTTGAAGGGGATGGTGACATTCACCCCGATGAAGCCGCGCTGCTGGAGCGCACGCACGAGCTGCTCAAAGGCATCGCCCTCGGTGGCGCAGAGGAGGCGCACGTAGCGCCCGCCCGCGGGGCAGACGTCGCAGTACTCGCGAATGAGAGGATGATAGCTGCTAGCCTCGGCTAGTGCTGCCTCGTGCATCTGGGGGGATTTCGAATGCGCGATGGGGTGGCCGATGACGGCGAGTCGCGTCGGGCTGGGTAGGTCGTCGAGTTCGTAGACCGTCTGGGTGCTCATGAAGTGATAAAATGAAGAGAAATGAGGACGCAGTGTTGCATCCCCATTTCTATGAAATTGTGCGAGCGCGCAGGCTTACTTAGCCGCAGCTGTGCTCTTGTCTACCGTGCTGACGATGCAGCTCTTTTCCAGCGTGATGTTGGTGCTGGAAGCGATTTCGAGGAGGATGGTGCGATCCTTGATATCACGGATGATGCCGTGGATACCTGCGTTGGTGATGACCTTGTCACCGACCTTGAGGCCTTCTTGGCGCTTCTTGAGGTCCTTTTGCTGCTTGAGCTGAGGACGGATGGCGATGAAGTAGAAGATGACACCGATGAGGAGGAAGGTGACCAGCATGGTCCAACCGCCGCCCTGCTGCTCTTGCTGAGCTTCCTTGGGAGCAGTTTCTGTGCTCTGGGTGGTTGTGGCTGTAGTGGCTGCCGCAGGTGCGGCGGGAGCTGCTGGGGCGGGGGCTGCTGGAGCCGCAGGCGTGGTGGTCTGTGCGATGATATTGCTCATGATATGTTATTTGCTTTGTAGCGCGAGATAAAGCTGCTCTTGAAAGCAGCGAATTCACCGACTGCGATGGCTTCTCTCGCTTGAGCCATGAGTCTTAGGTAAAAATGAAGGTTTTGGAAAGAGAGCAAACGCAGTGCGATCATCTCTCCTGCACGGAAAAAGTGACGGATAGCCGCACGAGAGAAGCGATTCACATGCGGGTGCCCTTCGGCGTCGATGGGCTGGAGGTCGTTCTCGTAGCGTTTGTTCTTGATGTGCATAGGACCATCGGGGGTCATGGCGATGCCGTGGCGCGCGAGGCGTGTGGGCATCACGCAGTCAAACATGTCCACGCCGCGCTCGATCATCTCCAGTAGCTGGGGCGGGGTACCGAGTCCCATGGCGTAGCGTGGCTTGTCCACGGGGAGATAGGGCGTGGAGTGCTCAATGGCGCGTAGCATCTCCTCCTCGGGCTCACCGACAGAGACGCCGCCGACGGCGTAACCATCAAAATCCATAACAGCGAGCTCCTCGGCGCACTGGCGGCGCAGATCCGCATAGACTGAGCCCTGCACGATGCCAAAGTGCAGCTGACGCGCACCATTGGTCATAGGCTGATGCTCATCCACCCATTGTTTGCAGCGCTTGGCCCAGCGCAGGGTGTAGCCAAGGGATTTCTCCGCATACTTGCGATCGCAAGGGTAGGGGGGACATTCATCAAAGAGCATGGCGATGTCGCTGCCGAGATTCGCCTGTATCTCCATGCTGCGCTCAGGGCTGAGCATCATGTATGAGCCGTCGATGTGATTGCAGAAGCGCACGCCCTCCTCCGTGATCTTGCGCAGCTTTGCCAGACTCCAGACTTGGAAGCCTCCCGAATCGGTCAGGATAGGCTTGTCCCAGCCCATGAGCTGGTGGAGTCCGCCCATGTCGCGCACGCGCTCGTCGCCGGGGCGCAGGCAGAGGTGGTAGGTATTGCCGAGGATGATCTGGGCTCCTAGCATGTCGAGCTCCTCGGGGTGCAGGGTCTTGACGCTTCCTTGCGTGCCTACGGGCATGAAGATAGGGGTCTGTACCTCACCATGAGGGAGGCGCAGTGTGCCGAGTCGCGCCCCTGAGGGGTCGGTCTTGTGGAGGGTAAAACTCATGATACTTTACGATATTTTGCAGAAAAAATTTCCTTACCCTGAGCTTCCCATTGCTGTTGGAAGTCTGTCTTGGGGTAGAACGGCTCATCCCACGCGACTTTCTCAAAGAGCGGCGAGGCATCGAGCAGCTCACAGACCCAGATAAAATAGTCCTCGTGGTCGGTTTTGAAGAGTAGCTCCCCCTCCTGTGTCAGTGCACGATGGAGGACGGGGATAAAGCTCTCCTGAACAAGGCGGTTCTTGTGATGGCGCTCCTTGGGCCATGGATCGGGGAAGAGGTAATGCAGGCGGTTGATACTCTCCGTCGCCGCAAAATATTCTAAAAAATAGCGACTCTCCAAGCGCAGAACACGCAGGTTGCTAAGCCCCTTTTTCGTCCCCTCGCGGCAGACCTTGCGCACGCGACCGAGCAGACGCTCGACTCCGAGAAAGTAGCGATCGGGGTAATGCTCCGCCATCTGGAGGAGAAATCCCCCATCACCGCATCCGAGATCGACCTCAAAGAGCTTCTCCGAAGCATCGTCGGCTCCTGTCATTTCGCCCACACTGTGGCTTTTAAAATAATCCTCTGGCACAAAGGCTGCATCCATGTCGCCGCCGATTATAGAAGCAACTTGCCCTCAGGTCAAGAATTCTTCTCCACAGAGAGTTATTCTGTCGCTGCGCGTGCCTACCCAATCAACAGAAATATTGACATATGCAGGCTACTGCTGTATGTATAGTCACTATGTTCGTCAAAGTACTCAATACTATTCTGCTGGTGCTCCTTCTCGTCATGCTAGGCTGGGGGATGCGGATGACATCGCTGGAGGAGGAGGTGCCTAGCTGGCTGGCCTCAGGCTGCATCTCGCTGCTCGTACTGGCATTGGTGATCAATGTGGCACTGATCGTGGCGCGCTTTTTTTCGCGCACACCCTCTCTGCAGTATTGGGTGTGGCTGCTGGTGTTTTTTATCACGGGCTGCCTGATGTTCTCCTCGGAGCATTCGCTCTTCTCCCTCCAGCGCATCAGTCGTGAGGTGGATCTCACGACGATTTCTTTTCAGGATAGCCAATACCAAACTGATGACGGGCAACAACGCGCACGCGCCTTTTTGCAAGCCGTGCTGGATGGGAAGATGCCCGAGGTAGAGCAGCAGTGCCCCTCTGTATTCCCTGTGAGCTCTGAGCCCGTCGCGATTGCAGCGAGCTTGGCTATCCAATACAAACGCCCTCAGATGCTACGTTATTTCCTCGAGCAAGGGCTCTCTCCCAACAGCACAGTAGAAGGAGTGCCTCTCCTGATCACCGCGGTGAATGACTCACGCCTACGAGAAGTCAAACTCCTCCTCGAGGCAGGAGCTCATGTCCACCTAGTCGACGCGCAGGGTAACACGGCACTCATCACGGCGGCTCTCGTCGAAAGCGAGCAAATCGTCGATCTACTCCTGGATGCAGGGGCAGATCCAGCAGTCAAGAATCAAGACGGCTACGAAGCCGCCGACTACACTAGGCGCGCGCGGATCCTAGAGAGCCTTGACAGAGAAGCCTCAGACGAAGCACCGCGTTAGACAGACAGCAATACAACGAAAACACTACAAAAAATATCCCTATCACCACGATAGGATATTAATTCTTAGCCTTCAAAACTAAATCTGAGGTGATAAAAAAGTTGGCACTTACGTTTATTACTGTTCTGCAATTTATGTAATAAATCTAACAATTTTCTGATATTTATTCTTGAAAAATCGAATAAATTTGATAAAATTCCCCCGAACTCACACCAATTTTATGCCTAACCCTTATCGTCGTAGAACATCCCGAATCGGCCGCATGACCAGAAGTCTCAGAGAAAACATTGCCTTTTACTGTCTCGTCCTCCTGATGATTGCCGCCGCCGCCGTCCTCGTTATGGATCTCAAGCCGAATCCTACAGTGACACCGCAGAAAAAAGAGAAGGAACAAACAGAGCAAACAGATCAAACACGCACACCGTCCGTTCAAAACTTCACAGAAGAGCGGCTCGTATCCACAGTCTGATTCACCGAGTAGTCAACATAGCAGCACGCCCCCCTTATCAAAGCTCTTGCGAGCTACGATGAGAGGGGGTGTTTTCTTGCTGAGCTGCACAAAATGCTTGCAGGATGCGTGCAATGCGTGTAGACTGCCTGCACACATCCCATGGGTTCGGGTAGTCGCTGCTGATGCTAGGCATCAGTAGAGGAAAGTCTGGACATCCCAAGGCAGCGCGTCTTGTGAAAGCAAGAGACACCCATGCTCCAAGGCTGGGTGGACGGAAAGTGCCACAGAAAACAAACCGCTCCTCTCGCGAGGAGTAAGGGTGAAAAGGTGGGGTAAGAGCCCACCGCTCCAGAGGTAACAAAGGAGGCATGGTAAACCCCGCGCGATGCAAGACAAACAGAGAAAGAGCCGCCTGCTCGTCGTATTCTCGGGTATTAGTCGCACCTCATCGAGGCGTGAGTATCGCAAGTACTCACGAGAAAAATGGCTACACAGCTGCTCCGTGCAGTGGACAGAATCTGGCTTATAGAGCCCATGGGGTGTGTAACTAACCAGATCTGGATGCTTGGCCAACATCGTAACAAGTCATGAATCCTCGCGTCAGCTTGACATCTAGCCCCACCTGTGCTAGTGTAACATGACTAACCAAATCAACCCAAATGTTCCCCCTCATCACGGCCATCATTGAGCGCAGTGCCGCGAGTAAGATAGCCAAGCGCCTAGAATCAGACCCGCGCATGATGTCACTTTTTGCGATACTCTGCGCCCTCGCTATTTGCTTTTTAGCGACATCTTATACTCATGACATCTATTCGCAAGTCTTTCGTGTCATTTGGATCTTTAGCTGCACGATCTCGCTGATCATCCTCTACCGCAGCGGTGTCTACGCCGCGGAAATGAGTAGCAGCCGCAGCCTGCTCTGCATTCTCGCCATTCTCGCACAATTGTTTAGCATTCAAGCCGTGCATTCACTGCCGAGCTTCACCGCCATCCCCGAGCAGCACGGCTCTCTCTTCCTGCTCATTCCTTGGATGCTGGCACCAGGGATCACCTCTGTCCTCATCGGACGTCGCATGGGCATGTTCACCGCTCTAGCTGTCTCTTTACTCGGGATGACACTCTTCCCCGATAGCGCGGATCCGACTCGATTGGCCGCCTTCATGGCTATCAGTCTCTTGTCAGGAGCGATCAGTGCTCAGATCTGCGGACGCGTACACAAGCGTGAGCAGATTCTCTACGCGGGCTTCATCATCGGGCTCGTCGTCTTCTCCGCCTCATTACTCATGGGACTGCTCCATAATGGCGTTGAGCAGCTGGAGAAGGGGATAGATGTGCGCTGGCTGGGCACCGAGCTGATCGTCGCGGCGGGTGTCAGTTTCTTTTACGCCGTGCTCATCAGCGGCTTTATGCCTATCCTAGAGCGCATTTTCAATCTCTGCACCCCCATCACATGGCTGGAGCTGGGCGATATGAATCACAGCATTCTCAAAGACTTACAACTGCGAGCACCAGGTACCTTTCACCATAGTTTGCTCGTGTCGCGTCTCGCAGAGGCGGCAGCTGAGAGTATAGGAGCGAATGCGACTCACGCCTCCGTCTGCGCTCTCTTTCACGATATAGGCAAGCTCAAAAATCCCCAGTTTTTCTCGGAGAATATCAGCTATGATATGCTCAACCCCCACGACAAGCTCACCCCCGAGATGAGCGCGCGTATCATCACCGAGCATGCCACGCATGGTGTCGAGCTCGCCATGGATCATGGCCTCAATAGCCGCATCATTGACTGCATCCGCGAGCACCACGGCGTCACGACAGCCTACTATTTCTACAGCAAGGCTATTCAGCGCTACACGGAGGATCTCAAAAAATTCGAAGATGGACAGATCGACACCCAACCATCACCTGTCAACAAGAAAGATTTTGCCTACCCCGGTCCCATCCCCCAGACGCGTGAGTCGGGCATTGTGAGCATGGCCGATGCGACCGAAAGCGCCACACGATCGATCAAATCTCCGAGCGAAGACGATATCGTCACGATGATTGACAATATTTTCAAAGGTCGCATCCTCGATGGTCATCTCAACGATAGCGGACTCACCCTCGGCGAGCTCCAACGCATCAAAGAGAGCTTCCTCAAGACGGTGAAATCCGTCTTTCACAACCGCATTGCCTACCCCAAGCCCCCCGAGGATGACGAGAAGGTATGCATCGTAGCCACCACGCAGCCAGCGAGTAGCGCCACTAGTGATACACAGACTCCACCGCGCGGCTAGGGGGTAAGGCATCTAGGTATTCTTATCAAATTTCATGAGCAAAACACAGTGGCGTAGCATCGGGCTTGTACTCTCCTTCGTTCTCGGTTTCGCCTTCTATGAGCAGCTCGCAGGGCTGCGCTGGGTGACACCCTACAGTATCGGGCTGATGCTTTTCTTTAGCTTCATCGGTCTCGATGTAGCCAAGCTGCGGCCGCAGAAAAGCCATCTGCGGCTCATGCTCTTCCTCCAGCTCAGCTGGCTGCTCGCCTGGGGGATACCTGCGCTGTGTGGCTACCCCATGCATGCGGAGGCCTTTTTCTTCTGTGCGGCAGCTCCCATTGCCACGGCGAGTCCTGTCATCATCTCCCTGATGAAGGGGCGCGTTGAGTACATGACCACGGCCATGCTGTTGAGCCACATCACCTTCATCCTGATCATCCCTTTGGTACTTCCCTTCGTCGTGCAGGCAGAGGGGTCGGGCTATTTTGAGCTCGTCACCATGGTGCTGCGTCAGGTGGGCTTGCTGCTCTTGCTGCCCTTTTTGATGGTCGTCATCATACGCGCCCTCTACCCAAAGAGTAAAGCCTGGGGCGGGCGGCTTGGGAATCTATCCCTCCTCGTTTGGATCTTCAATCTCACCATCATCACCGCATCAGGAGTGGAGAATATTTCAAGTAAAGGACTTACTTTCACCGATATCTGGCCGCTCGCCGCAGGAGCTGCCGTCATTTGTGCGCTCGGCTTCTTCGGCGGCTACCGACTAGGACGCCCTGAGCTCTCCAAGGAGTTCTCCCAAGGTCTAGGACAGAAAAACACCATCCTCACCCTCTTCATCGCCAGCCAGCCCTACGCGCATCCCTTGGCCTACGTCGCGCCAGCCTTCTATGTGATCTTTCACAACATGGCCAACGCAGTACAAATCAGCCTCGCCGCGCGCCGTCAGAGGCGAGGGGAGTAGATAATATTACGCGGAAAAACTAGCGTATCCACGCAAGGAACTCCTTGTTGCCCTCCATACCCGTGATGGGCGAGTCCGCGACACCCATCCACGTGAGCCCAAGCTCACCGCAGGCGAAGTCGCGTATCTTGTCAATAGCGCGCTGATGGAGGAGGGGGTCTTTCACAATACCGCCAGGCCCTATATCCTCGGGCTGCAGTTCAAACTGTGGTTTGATGAGGAGGAGGAAATGCCCCTCAGGCGCGAGACAAGCTTGCGCAGCAGGCAGGATTTTTGTAAGCGAGATAAAGGAGACATCACTCACGATGATATCTACCTTCTCACCGAGATCCTCAGGCGTGAGGTAGCGTGCGTTGAATTGTTCTCTCACGCGGACGCGAGGATCTTGGCGGAGCTTCCACACGAGCTGATTTGTCCCTACATCAATCGCGTGGACACGCTGCGCTCCGTGCTGCAAGAGACAATCGGTGAAGCCTCCTGTAGACGATCCTATGTCGAGGCAAACCTTCCCCGTGACATCCACGGGGAAGGCTTGCAGGGCTCCTTCGAGCTTGAGCCCGCCTCGACTGACATAGCGCGGCTTGTTCTTGACCGTGATTGGGAGAGTCTCATCCACCTTGGTGCCAGGTTTGGTCATGAGCTGACCTTTGACGCTGACTTCGCCTGCGAGGATGAGGCGTTGCGCCTGCTCACGTGAGTCTGCGAGACCGAGCTGGGTGACGAGCACGTCAAGTCGCTGCTTTGCCATGGAGTATTGGAAATAAAAAACTCTTAGTTGGACGCGCGCAGCGCGCTACCGCGACCAGGCATGACGTGCTGGATGGGCTCGGCATCAGAGGAGGATGTCGTAGCCGAGCTGGTCGTGTAGACGAGAGGAGCGATGTAGGTGGTGTTGTTCACAACCACGGTACGCTTAGTCGTACGGTTGACCTTACCATCTTCGCGTGGAGGAGTGGCACCGTCGACGAGGTTGAAGGCATTCCAAGCAGACTCACGAGAATCAATGACGACCTTGTCTTCAGTAGTGGAGGAGCAGGAGCTGAGCAGACCGATGAGGGCAGCTGAGATGAGGGCGGGTTTGAGCATAGTAGTGTTCATATGTATTAGTTTGTTTTATGGAGTGGGGAAAATAATGACCGAGGTCTGCACCCAAGTGATGAGGCAAAAGAGTGCACACATGCTCGTGAGCATGATGCGCGCCGCATCGCGCTCGCCCTTAGGCGGTTGCTCTTGATGGGTCGCGCGAAAGCTCACAAAGGCAATGTAAAAGGCTCCGATCCAAGCGAAAAAGTAAAAATTCGACCACATGACGCCCTGTAGCATCTCTCGCGTCTCGGGTACAGCACGCAAGTAGGTGAAGAATCCCATGGGAAATACCGCTAATATAGAAAACTCAGCGCGAGCGAGTTGCGTCATATACAAGCGCATCCAAACGACCCCCCATGCGAGCAGCAACAAGCAGGCCGAGATGATCACCGCTGCCAGCGTCCCCAGAAGGGAAAAATACAGTGGAATGCAGCTCAGCAGAGTGAACAAGGGGAGCACCCAGTACATGTAAGTCTTGCGACTCATAAAAAATAGTATCGTGAAAAACGGCAAAAAGACTAGGCATTCTCACACCAGCGCCAGACGATAGGCACCTCTATATCTGGGTGCAGGCTTTGCATAGCTGGGCTTGTGAGCGCGCAGTTCTCGAGTGCGGCGCGGTGAGGGGTGTCGGCAGGCAAGGGGACGTCGATCGCCGTTTCTATCTTGGCGATACGGCGTGGATCTGTCGCCATGTGCTTGGTGACTTCGATCTTCATACCACGCAGGTCAATATTGTTTTGCTGAGCGTAGATGCCCATGATCGTAGCCATGCAGGCACCGAGGGCTGAGCACATCAGGTCCGTTGGGGAGAAGGATTCACCCTTGCCATGATTATCGCAGGGGGCATCCGAGAGCGTGCTCATGCCAGAATTGACATGCGTGAGCTCATTGCGGAGCTCTCCTTGATAGACGATAGTACACTTAACCATGCCGTAAATATTACGCGAGACACTCGCATACGTCAAGATAGAAATGACTTTTTCATCTTCACATAACACGTATAATGCCAAATTTTGCTACAATGTTAGGAATTCTGCTTGAAGTGAGAGAAAAATCTGATAGAATCGCAATTCATATGAGCATGGTAAAAGCGGAGCATCTCTACAAAGTATTTGGCCGTACTGAAGCTGTCAAGGACGCGACTTTCGAAATAGAAAAAGGAGAAATCGTCGGATTCCTAGGCCCCAACGGTGCAGGTAAAACCACGACGATGAAGATGCTCACTGGCTATTTACCCCCGACGGCGGGCACAGCGAGTATCGCGGGCTACGACATCATTGACCAGTCACTTGAGGTACGCCGCCACATCGGCTACATGCCTGAGAACGTGCCACTCTACGACGACATGCGCGTCTACGAATATCTCGACTACCGCGCGCGCCTCAAAGGCATCTGCGGCTCCTCCGTCCGTCAACAAATCGGCGAAGCCATCGACAACTGCGGACTCGAGCCCAAGCGCAAGAATCTCATCAGCACACTCTCCAAGGGCTACCGCCAGCGCGTCGGACTCGCTGATGCCCTGCTAGGCAGCCCCGAGCTGCTCATCCTCGACGAGCCCACCAATGGTCTTGACCCCAATCAGATACGCCAGATCCGCGAGCTCATCAAGCAGCTCTCTATCGACCACACCGTCATCCTCTCGACCCACATCCTCAGCGAGGTTGAGATGATATGCAACAAAGTGATCATCATCGACCAAGGTCTCATCAAAGCCGCTGACACGCCACAGAAGCTCACAAGTGATCTGCGCACCGCGGGACGCGTCACACTCGAGTTTAAAGGAGACCTGGAGCTCATCGTCAAGGAGCTCTCCACCTTTGAGGCGATCAAAAAAGTGATCCACAACGACACCAGTGCCGATCAATGGCACTCACTCACACTACGCGCCGAGCCCAAAACAGACACGCGTGAGATGGTCGCGGCTCTCATCAGCGCTCATGGCTACGCGCTGCGCCAGATGTACCGCCACATTCCCACGCTCGAAGACGTCTTTGTCGAGATGACTCGTCATGATTAACCCCCCTCCCCTCTCCTCCACCTCACGATTTTATGTCTAGCCCTTCACCCTCCGAGCCAGCAGCGAGTCCAGCACACCCAGCAGGTCCAACTCGACAGGCAATCAAGCGCTCGCGCAGCTCCCTGCGCACGACGCGCGTCATCTTTATGAGAGAGCTGCGCAGCTTCCTCGGCACTCCCTTTGGCTGGGTCATCCTCGCCTGCACGATGGGATTGCAAGCCTTCTCCCTCCAAGCGGTGCTCAAGGTCATGAGCATCAGCTCAGATGAGGGCGTCATGTACCACATGCTGCAGAACAACACCTTCTGGTTCTACTTCCTCTTCCTCTTCCCCCTCATCACGATGCGCAGCTTTGCTGAGGAGGAGCGCATGGGCACACTGGAGGGGCTACTCACCGCCCCCGTCACCACGGGGCAGATCCTTCTGGGCAAATACTTTGCAGCCTACTTCTTCTACATCCTTATCTGGCTGCCCATGATGCTCTATCCATGGCTCAGCGAGCTCGCTAACAGCCTAACCATGTACTTCTATGGTATCCAAACCACAGGAGTCATCGAGTACCACCTTGCAGACTGGTATGGAGCCTTCAGCATCCTCTTCCTCTCAGGTAGCTTCTTTGTCGCCATCGGCGTCCTCTGCTCCGCCTTCACCCGTAGCCAGATCATTGCTGCCATCATCTGTACCTGCATCATGATCACCTACTACTTCATGGGGCGCGTCACCGAGCTCTGGGGCGAGTTCCCCGCGGCTGGGCTCTTCCACTATATTTCTCTCTACGAACATATTTCCTCCTTCTCGCGCGGACTGATCGATTCGCGTCCCTTCGTCCTCTACATCAGCATGACGATTTTCACGCTTGCCCTGACGCGCCGCATCGTCGACTACCGCCGCTGGAGACGCTAATTCACCCCATCCTCTTTTATCAGCATGAAAAGTCACAAAAACCCTCAGGCGCGACGCATGAAGAAAAACCCCCTCGCGTGGGTGAATGTCGCATTGCTCGCCATCCTCATCTTGGCGCTCAACTTCATCGGGAGCCAAGAATTCACCAAGCGTGACCTGACCGAGGAGCAGCGCTACACCATCTCTGAGCGCACCATCAACATCCTCAATAGCAAACGTGTGCAAGAGCATCCCCGAGCTGACGATGCGAGCCCCATACGCGTGATCTTCGCCTTCCAGCGCAACACGCGCAACTACCCTCGCATGTACTCCCTACTCGAGGATTACAAAAAGCACAGCAGCGGAAAGATCGTCACCGAGGTATTTGACCCCCTGCGCCAACCTCACCGCGCACGCGAAATCTCCCAAATCTATGGCGTAGACTTCACCCAGAATCTCGCCGTCATCGACGCGCGCAAGAATCCCTCCATCGCGATGAATACCTTCGAAGAGCGCAGCGACCGCAAGCACGTGCGCATCCGCCCTGGAGCCTCATTCATCAAGTACAAGACCCTCCCCGACATGACCAAGCGCGCCGTCGCCCTCATGATGGATGAGGTGCTCAGCTCCGCCATCGTCGAGGCCGTCGAAGGCGACATGCGCAAGATGTACGTCGTCGAGGGCAAGGGCGGCGTCTCGCGCGACGACAAAGTCCTCCTCGAGCTGCTTGAGGAAATCACTGCCTCGCTCAACATCCAGCTCTCTTGGATCAACCTCTCCGTCATCGACCGTCTCCCTGAGGACGCCGAGGGACTCTTCATCATCGCGCCTCAGACCGACTTTACGGAGCAGGAGATGAAGGTCGTGCGCGACTTCTGGGAGCGCACGGGCAAGCACTCGCTCTTCGTCGCCCTCGACCCTGTCCATACCGAGCTACCCCGCTTCTACCGCTTCATCCGCGAGCAGGGCATACGTCCGAATCGCGACCGCGTCCTACTCAGCAACCGCAACCGCGCCTACTACAACATCACCGCCATCTTCCCCGAGAGTCTCAACGCCACACGCTCCTTCTGGCACCGCTCGACGAATCTCGAGGGACAGAGCATGTCCTTCACCCTCGAGCATGCGGATGAGAACATCGCCTCCGTCCAAAAGCTCAACACCTACGAGATCCTCCAATCCTCACCCGACTACTACGGTGAGACCAAGAAGGACCTCACGCCGAAGTTTGACCCCGAGGAGGACTTCAAAGGTCCGCTCTGCCTCGCGGCGGCTGTCACCCGTGGCTCACACAACGATAGCAACAATCTCTCCACCATGATCGTGCTGGGCAACACCAACCTGCTCACCAAGGAAGGCGGCAAGCGCGAGCAGCGCGACTACATCCGCACACTCGCCGCATGGATGTCCGACCGCGCCGAATACGCCGGCACGAGCACGAACGAAGACCTCACCATGCGCATCGACCTCAACCGCCGCTCCCAGAGCTTCCTTGAGTACCTGACGCTGCTCGGTATGCCTCTCACATCACTGCTCATCGCACTGCTCATCTGGAACATCCGCCGTCACTAATCCCCCCTCTTTACAACTGGCACCCCCCTCCCCCATGCGTTACCTCCACACCTTCTTGCTCACGCTACTCACCCTGCTCGTCCTGACAGCGGCTACCTTCCTCGTCATCGACGGGAATCTCGCCCGACTAACAGGATGGTACCGCTTCAAGAAAGGTGAAACTCTCTTCCAAGAGAGCACGCGCAAGTCGCTCGCCGACGTCGACTGGATGCGCATCGAGGATCTTCATGAGGAGCTCTCCTGTGAGCGTCAGCCCGATGGCAGCTGGTGGATCACCGCCCCCTATGTCGATCGCATGGCGCCTCAGGTCGCCCAAGCCATCCTCGCCTTCACCTCGCATGCCACCCTCGTGGACACCCTGCCGCTCGACCGCTCGACGCAGGGTAGTCTGCGAGAGTTTGGCGTAGAGACATCCCCCTACACCATCACGCTCAAGCGCCCCTTTGATTCGCGTCGCACCACAGTCGCGCGCTACACCCTCGGAGCGGCAGCACCTTGGTTCGCCGATGGGGCGCAGGAGAAAACCATCGTCCCCACCACCTACCTGCGCACCGATTTCTACGGCAACGACAAGCGCATCCACGTCGTCACAGGCAACATCCTCTCCACCTTTAGCAATGGACTCAACGGTCTACGCGACCCCTCCCCCCTACACTTCAACGCTGACGACATCGTTACCATAGATATCGCGAGCGACGATGCGAGCAAGCCCCTCCACCTCAGCCGCTTCAGTCCACAAGCACCCTGGGTCATCAACAAGCCCATCAACACGCGCGCCAACCACGACGCCGTCCAAGACCTCGTCAAAAACATACTTGATATCAAAGCACTGCGTATCGAGAACGACACGGATATCGACCTCAGCACGCAGAAGAACGCCTCGACCATCACGCTCGCGGATAGCTATGGCAAGAAGGTGCAGCTGCGCGTCTACCCCTCCTTCTTCTCCAAGAAGGACGACGCACAGGTCAGCTACGCTACCGTCACCGATCGCAAGGTCGTCTTCGTCCTGCCCGCCGCCCCTCGCGTCGTGCGCAAGGGCAGCTACGCCACCATCATCAACCACACGCTGAGTCTCCCTCTGCTCCCCGATCCCATTCTCAAGCAGCTACGCTCGGGCGACACCCCCGTCTACACTAGTGAACTCGCCCTCCAGCTCGACGAGCTGCGTAGCATGGAGCTCTCCACCCTGCCCGAGCACGATGTCGACCGCGTCTCCATCAGCACCCCCTTCTCTCAAGCTCCCCTGCGCCTGCTGCTCATCCCAGGGGATGCCGAGAGCAAGGTGCCAGCCCAGTGGATGTACTCTCTGACCTCTAGGTACGAGCCCGCAGACAACCAACGCGTCAAGGACTTTCTTAATTCGCTCAAGCAGGTGCCCATGGAGAAGATCCTCTGCGACATTGGGCTCACCGAGAATGCTAGCGCGCGCCTGCGCCAGTTCGCCCTCGATCGCCCTGACTACACTGTCACCATGCTCCCGCGCCCCTGTAGCTACCGCTCCAGCCTCTTTGGACTCGACATGCCTCTGATCAAAGACCGCCCCCCCGTGAGCTACATCATCAAGTACCAGCGAGGCGGGGACGTCGACGCGCCTGCCACGTGGATCGTCCACGAGCTCGGTAGCTCGCGCATCGGTGTACTCTCCCCCCACGTCGCGAAGTACCTTTCTCTGGATCGCTATCGCTGGAAGGACAAGCGCGCGCTTGATTTCCCCATCGCGTCGCTCAAAACCATGACCATTTTCTATGGAAGCGCCACCATGGCTCTCGATTTTGACTACATCGGCGACCGCTGGACCGGCACACTCGATGGCAAAGACATCAGCATGCGCATCAACTCACACCGCGCCCTCAACTACCTACGCCATCTCAACAAGATCAAAGTCATCCGCTGGCTGCCTCCCACCCAGCAGACCGCCCTCAAAGCGCTCAGCAAGCCCATTTTCAAACTGCGCCTCGACCTCGAGCTCAACAAGATCTCACAGCAAGAAGCCTTCATCCTCGACGGTGCGGGACAAGATGCACAGCAGATTGAATCCGACCTACAGCAGCAGGGCACGATCAACTCGAAAGACTACCTCGACAACAATGTCGTCGACGACGCCATCACAAGCCAGCTCTTTGCCGATCAAGAAAAGACCCGCAAGACCATCACGCTTGAGATCGCGCCTGTCAGCCCACGCAATTCCAAGACAGCCTTCTATGCGCGTCACGTTGAGACAGGAGAGCTCTTCATCATCAGTCATGAGGATGCGTGGAGTCTCGGCAACAACCTCCTCGAGCGCTAACAATCTCCCCCCCCCACACACACCAAAGAAAAACTCCTATGTGGCACTGGCAACACCAAGTCCCCATCCAAGACGAAGAGTACTGGAAAGAACTCCTCGAACAATACCCCAATAGCGTCACCTCTCAAAACTACGCCGCCACGCATCTCCTCCTCGAGATCTACTGGGAGCTCGAGGAGCAGGCTCTACTCTTTGCTGCCTGCCATGGAGGGAGCGTTGAGGAGATGCTTGTGAAAGACTGGGTCGCTGAGACCGCCCCTGAGAATCAGCCACCACTGCTCATCCGTCAGCAGCTCGTCATCAGCTCCAACGATGATCCCGAGCAGCTCGAAGAACTACGCACACGCTATCCCAAGCGCATCGTGCTGTCACTGCCCGCTGAGATGGCCTTTGGCACTGGCAACCACGCGACGACCTCCACCTGCCTACGCCTGCTCTGCGACTATGCCAAGGGCAGACCCACGGGCAGCTGGCAGCTCACCGACGCGGGCTGCGGCACCGCCATCCTCGCGCTTGCGGGACTTCACCTAGGAGCACGCCACGCCATCGCCTATGATTTTGACCCGCAGGCGGTCGAGATCTCCCAGCGCAATGTCGAGCGCAACGGAGGAGCACAGCAGCTCGATCTCTTCCAAGCTGACGTCTTTGAGTGGGAAGCTCGCGAGGATCAGCTCGCCGATATCCTACTGGCGAATCTCTTCTCCACCGTCCTCCAGCAAGCCTTCCCCCATCTCATTGCCAGCATGAAACGCGGCGGCACCCTCGTCATCTCAGGTATTCTCAAGGAGCAGGCCGATGAGACGCTCGCCATCGCGGAGTATCACGGACTCATACTAGAAAAACGCATCACCCGTGGAAAATGGACCACCGCTCAGCTTCACCTCCCTGTATGAACATCCTCGCTATCGAATGCTCGCTGCTCCCCTCCTCGCTCTGCCTCATTGCCCATGAGGGCGCGACTCAGTACCAGCACCAGTGGAGCACGCAGCGCAATCACGACGCTGAGCTTTTCCCTGCGCTCCAGCACTGCATGCAGCTGCTCGGCGACACTGCTCTAGATCTCATCATCGTCGGCGCTGGTCCTGGCAGCTACGGCGGCGTTCGCGTCGCCCTTGCCGCTGCTGATGGCATCGCTATCGTACGAGGCAGCCAAGTCGTCGCCCTCGACTCATGGGCGCAACTCTCAGAAAGTGAGACACGCTTTATCCTATCTGATGCGCGACGAGGTGGCTGGACGCTACGCCATCCCCAAGGCAGCATTGAGGTCGTCACTCTAGAGCAAATCAAACAGCTTCAATCTGAAGGTGCTCAACTCGCGAGCGTCGAAGACGAAGATATCCTACTCAAAAGCGATCTACACATCGCCGAGCATAGTCTACGTCCGACAGCGGCAGGACTCATTGAAAGCTGGCATGCCCTGAGCACCGAGCAGCAGGGCACTCTCCTCGCGACACCCCCCGCCCCCATCTATGTGCGTCAGCCCCATATCACCAAGGCAAAGCGCAAACCATGGGAATGCGGCTAAAACTGACACTGCATCCGTGCCGTATTATGATTGCCTCACTCGATCATGAGGCGATTTGATGTGCTCTAGCTCATCAAGGGCGCAGACCGTGTTTAGGGGGCTTCTAAATTCTCGGCATTCTAAATAAGCAAATACAGAAAATCGCTTCACGAGGCAG
This sequence comes from uncultured Akkermansia sp., assembly GCA_964370135.1. Taxonomy (GTDB): domain Bacteria; phylum Verrucomicrobiota; class Verrucomicrobiia; order Verrucomicrobiales; family Akkermansiaceae; genus Akkermansia. The sequence continues at coordinate 37,682 of CAYJID010000002.1, forward strand.
CTTTTGAGTGTTTTTAGTCTGGATAAACGACGGGAAATCCAACTTGAAATCATCTCAAAATCTTACCTCGTGAGTAGTCCCTATAGGGGATCTTGCAAAATGAGCAGCTTCGGATTTTATTGGCAGTTTGGATGAGAATTTGTGGCGTTTGGGCGCGCATAGCGAGCTATGTAAGCCCCAAAAGCCGCGAATGCTCGCCAAAATGCTGCAAAAGACGTGCTGTGACGCTCATTTTCGTAATCTACAATTGCCCAGAACTAATTTTGCAAGGTTCCCTATAGCCTAAGTAATAACCTTAGCTCAAGTAATAATATGGACTGCTCCTTAACTGCCACGGTTTCTTCAAATCATAAGCAGATACTTACATTGTTGAATGAAAAATGGGATTTCATTCAACAATGTAAGATTCTTATATACGATTCTGACAGAGCGCGTTAAAGCTCACCGTTACTCATCATTGAGTCTCTCGTTGAGCTGCTCGAATGCATTGACACCTAGCCACTCGGGGTCAATTTTTGCCCCTCGCTGTGTCACACGCAGTGCTGTACCATCAGCGGTGAAATATATCGAGCGGAAGAAGAGCGTCTCCTGCTTGAGCTCGGCGTAGCCACCCACGGGCACCGAGCAGTCAGCTTGGAGCTGCTGCAAAAAGCGGCGTTCGCAGCGAATACACACCTCGGTGTCTTCATCATTAATTTGTTCGATGAGCTTCTGCATGCGCGCGTCGTCGCGGCGTATCTCTACAGCTACAGCCCCCTGTCCAAGGGCGGGCATGAAGGAGCTCAGTGAGAGGTCGATGAAGGAGAGTTTCTTACCCTCAACAATGATCTGATCCTGCTCGTAACCAAGACGATTGAGCCCAGCACGCGCGAGGATGATGGCGGTCATCTCGTCGCTCTCAGCGAGCTTTTGGAGACGTGTGCCCACGTTGCCACGGATGGTTACGCAGCGCGCACGTCCTCCCCAGTAGGACTCCACCATGCGGATGCGGCGCACGCTGCTTGTGCCGATGACGAGGTTGTCTGGATCGGCACCTTCCTTCACCACCAGCACGTCATTGATCTGCTCACGCGGGAGGATGGCCGCGATGGTGAAGCGCTCATCGAGTGTACCAGGCATATCCTTGAGACTATGCACGGCGCAGTCAATTGTCCCTGCGGCGAGTGCCTCTTCGAGCGCGGCGATGAAGACGCCCTTGTCCTGCGTCTGGGTGGCGCGGTTGACCTCGCAGAGGGGGATATCCTGCCTCTGGTCGCCTGCCGTCTGGATGATGCGACGTTCTAGGGTGAGCTCAGGGTTGAGGGCGTGGAGAGCCTGCTCCACGAGTTCTGTCTGCCGCTGTGCGAGGGCGCTGCCTCGTGTCCCTAGGATGATCTGTTCGCTCATATGGAGACTATCTTACTCACTTTCTGCCCATCTGCAAGCATGAAGATGCACGAAACACGTATTTCTTGCCACTAACTCATCCCGTAATCAAGTATATGCTCAGTTTATTCACTTTTGATCTTCAATAATTCAGAAGCATGCGCACGCGCAATATCTCCATCTGTGCCGAGCATGCGCATGAGCTCGCTGACGCGTTGCTCATCCGTTACCTCGCGTAGACGTGAGATACTACGGCCTTCCTCCACATGCTTGGAGATGAGGTAATGGTGCTCTGCAAGTGCTGCGACTTGGGGGAAGTGGGTGATGGCGATGACCTGATGGTCTACACCGAGCTCAAGCATTTTCATCCCGACTGCACGGGCAATCTCGCCGCCTACATTCGCATCAATCTCATCAAAGACGAGCAGGGGGGTGTCGTCCTGCTTTGCCAGCGTGCTCTTGAGGGCGAGCATGACGCGCGCCATCTCCCCACTCGACGCAATCATGCGCAGCGGCTTGAGTGGCTCTCCAGGGTTGGGACCAAAGAGGAACTCCACATCCTCTACGCCCTCGCTGCAAGGTAGCGTGAGTGGCTGGAGCTCAATAGAAAAATGCGCTTGGGCAAAACCCAGATGCTGCGCATGGGTGAGGAAATCCGTCTCCAGCTGCGGGATACTCTTGCGCCGCGCGGCTGTGAGTTTCTCAGCGGTGAGCAGTAGCTGGGTGTAGAGCCGCTGCTGCTCTACGCGGAGCTCTTCGAGGCGTTCTTCACGATTCTCAATCGCATCGAGGCGCGAGCGGCATTCTTGGTAATGGGCATCAATTGCTTGGTAATCTGAGCCATACTTGCGCTTCAGCGTCTCGTAGAGTGCCATGCGTGCTTCGAGTGCGGCCATAGCGGCGGGATCGTCGTGCATCACACCGATGTAGTCACGCAGATCATCCGCCACGGCTTCTAGCTCCTCGACGCTGCCATGGAGTGGCTGGAGGCGTGTGCTCATGCTGGTGTCAAAGCGCTCCAGATCATGAGCTGCGCGCACGAGCGCGCGCAACTGCGCGAGGATGGAGTGGGATTCATCTCCTCCCGCGCCCTCCAGCAGCTGGAGCATAGGCAGGGTGATGTCGCGCAGGCGGCCTGCGTTGCGAGCGCGTTGCCAGTTTTCCTCGAGCTCCACGATCTCATCTGCGCTGAAGCCCGCCTCCTCGATCTCCTGCACCTGATGGCGCAGGTAGTCGAGCTCACGAGCATTCGCCATCTCATCCTCGAGGAGACGCTCGTAGCTGCGCTTGGCCTGCGACCAGCTCGCATAGTCTTTCTGATAGTGCTGTTTGATTCGCGCATCGCCCAGGCAGGCATCCAGTAGGGCGCGTTGCCTATCTTGGGAGGTCAGGGAGCGATGGGAATCGGGGTGGTGCATATCGACGAGCCCCGATCCTATCTGGCGCAGCACTTGCTGCGTCACGGGACAGTTGTTGACGAACTGACGATTCGAGCTCATAGAGATCACGCGACGGATGAGCAGCTCCCCCTCCTCACAGAGAGAGACCCCCGCTTCCTCTAGCAGTTCATTGATACGCTTCACATGCTTGAGGGAGAAAATCGCCTCGATCACGCATTGGGATTCTCCGCTGCGGATGAGCCCCTTGTCGGCGCGCTCGCCAAGCACCAGCTCGATGCCCCCCATGATGACGGATTTCCCCGCCCCTGTCTCGCCAGTGATACCTATAAATCCAGATTGGGGCTGCCAGATGAGCTCATCGACGAGGGCGAGATTGCGAATTTTCAGGAGTGTGAGCATAGTATTTTCTTTACCTTACGGCAAAGAGTATGGCATAATTGCGCGGGAAAATCAAAGAGAATTTTTCTCAAACCGTAGATGATGAATATACTTTTCTTGGGCACAGGCACCTCCACGGGCGTACCTGTCATAGGCTGTGACTGCGCGGTATGCCGCTCGACCGATCCGCGTGACCAGCGTCTGCGCTCCTCGGTGCTGATACGCACGGCACTAACGAGCATCCTCGTCGATGCAGGCACGGATCTACGAGCTCAAGCTCTCCGCCATCATCTCACGGCTATAGATGCGGTCATCTATACGCATGCGCACCTCGATCACGTATCAGGCTTTGACGAGCTGCGCGCCTTTTGCTGGCGGCGTGATGAGAAGCTGCCTCTCTACGCGCATGAGAGCTGTCTGCAGCAGCTACGGCGCATGTATTCGTGGGCTTTTTCTGCAGACAATACCTATAAAGGCTACATTCAGCCTGAGGCCTGTGCACATGACGGCGAGACGCCTTTTCTGATAGGAGACATCGAGGTCACGCCCATTCGCGTCGAGCATGCCAGCGTAGACACCTTTGGCTACGTCTTCCGCCACGAGGGCAGCAGCTTTGGCTATATCTCCGATGCGAAGCGCATCCCTGATAGCTCGATGCACCACCTGCGCTATCTCGACGCGCTCGCGGTAGATGCGCTGGGTTACAAACCACACCCAACGCACATGACGCTCCATGAGAATATCCAGCTCATGCACGACCTCGCTCCGCGCCACGGCTACACGACACACGTCGGTCACGCGCTTAGCGATGCCGCACTGCGCGCGGCACTGCCCGCCTTCATGTCACCTGCCTACGATGGGCTCGAGATCACGCTCTAAATGATACATTCTAGAAATCGCATACATCCCTCATTGTTAATATAAATATACATATCATTATTATTTATAATAAACAATAGATTGAGCTTGCGACAGGATAGATTATGTGATATATTAAGGGGACGTCTAAAAACTTGTCATCCATCTCATGAAATCACTCTATCTGCCACTAATCCCCCTCCTTTGCATGCCTATCCTCGCTAATGAGGAGACTGAGGAGAAGCTCAAGCAACTCGACGCAAGCGTAGAAGGCATCCTCGCCAATTTTAAGCTTTTCACTGAAATCATCGACGATTTGCAGGCTAAAAAGATCAGCCCTGCCGAGGCGGTGCCCCTGATCCTAGAGCTCCATAGCGTGCAGTCGGAGAACAAGCAAGCGATCAAATCTATTGTCCGAGAACTCTGCATCAAGGAGTGCAGTCAGCAAGAAATTGAAAACTTGTTCCAACAGCTAAAGCCTCAAATGGATGAGCATGCAAAGAATGTCGAGCGCATCAAGCTCCAGCTGCTCAACGAAAACTACTACGACAATGCCGAGCTCAAAGATCTGTGCGAAGCCTACTTAGATTAAGTTGCCCCCAAAAGGATCTCCGTAATTATCTCATTATAAAATATTACTATTTACTTCCTACGCTCAAGCATACAGGAGTAGCAAGCAAATCCCCCATGCCCTCCTGATACAATCTTGCAGGGCATGGGGTGCTTGTAAATCTCGCAATTGAATGCTGTTGTCGCGTGCGATCATTCAATCATTGATATCATCAATCAGCTGGCGCAGACGCGAGTAGTCGCCTAGATTGAATGTGAAGCGCAGGCGTGGCAACTCAGCGATGAGGGACTCGGGGTCACCCGTGCAGGCGTCGAGCTGGACGAGATCGGCAAGAGGCATGATATCTGTGTACTCGTGACGCATGCGATCCAACTTCTCATCAGAAATGAGCTCCTTGAGACGTACCGTCAGCACGGCTCCGTCGAAGTAATAGGAATGAAAACGGCTGTAGAAATGCTCGATATGCTCCAGCGCATCTTCGGCACTCTTCGTGATGTAGAGTAGATCCATGTCTTCGCGTGAGATGAGTCCCGCGTCGAGCAGCTCTTTTTTCACAAAGCTCTCCCAACGACTCCAGAAATACTCTCCCGCAGGATCAATGAGAATAACGGGGAAGATGGTTGACTTGCCCGTCTGCATCAGCGTGATGGTCTCATAGATCTCATCCATGGTGCCAAAGCCTCCGGGGAAAGCGACGAGCGCGTCTGCTTGCTTCACCAGATGGAGCTTGCGGGTGAAAAAATAATAAAAATCCATCATCTTGTCACTCCCTGCAATGGCGGGGTTCGCATGCTGCTCAAAAGGTAGTGTAATATTGAGCCCAAAGGACATATCAGGCAGTGCACCTTCATTGCAGGCCTGCATGATGCCTGGACCTCCGCCTGTGATGATCATGTAGCCCGCCTCGGAGGCGCAGCGCGCGAAGTCGTGCGCGATCTGGTAGCTAGGCGTGTCCTTCTGGAGGCGAGCTGAGCCAAAGCAGGTGATTTTGCGTACTTGCTCGTAGGGGGCAAAGAGCTGCTCCGCCTGAAGCATCTCCTTGATCGCGCAGCTCATCTGGCGCAGGTCATGCTCGTTGAGACGGCTCTGCGCCGCTTGCATCACCGTCATGAGGAGCTGATGAATGATCTGGATGTGTGACTCATTGCCATGACGCTGGGCTAGCTCGTGCAGTGTGGCATCGAGAGCTCCATTGCCCGTACTAACAGGAATGTCTAGATGCTCGATTCGTTCGGCACGACTATTGAGATCGCGCGCGGCAAGATGTTCGGGATTGCTCATCCTATCAGTATAGAATGAACATGCGTGCTTTGTCACGCCTAAAGTAGAGGCTTCTCTAGAAATCTATGGGGATCTTGCAAAAGACGTGCTGTGACGCTCATTTTCGAAATCTGCAATTTCCCAAAACTAATTTTGCAAGGTCCCCTCTATGGCATAGCCTCCTCCATGAGCTAATCTATCGCCCTACTGAGCCACATGACCATGCTCATGTTCAACAGGCGACACACTTGCTATTAGCCACAGTAGCCCCATGGTTGCTGTCCCGTCATTCGAGCTCTGAGATCATTCAGCAGAATTCAAATGACGGGACAGCGTGAGGCTCGCTTGCCTCGTGCTCAGACAATCTTCTTGCGCAGCAGACGCGCCGCATTGAGGATCACGAGCACTGAGCCCACATTGTGCAGCAGAGCTCCCACCGCAGGGCCGATGAGTCCGCCTACCGCGAGCACCACGGCCATGATATTGAGCATGAGTGAGAGGGCGATATTGAACTTGATGCTGCCCAGCGCGGCCTGCGCCAGCTTCTTGAGGTAGCGTATCTTGGTCAAGTCTTCACCAAAGAGGGCGATATCGGCCGAGTCAATCGCGATATCACTCCCCGCCTTGCCCATCGCAATGCCTACGTCTGCGAGCTTCAGCGCGGCGGCATCATTCACCCCATCGCCTACCATCGCCACCTTGTGCCCCTGCTGCTGGAGTTCTTGGATTTTTTGCAGCTTCTGCTCAGGCAGCAATTCGCTGTAGACTTCCTCGATGCCAATGCTACGCGCCATATACTGCGCGCTCACGTGATGATCCCCCGTGAGCATACTCACCGACATCCCCATCTGCCCTAGATCGTCAATCACCTGACGAGCGCCATCGCGTAGCCTGTCAGAGAGGGCGATGAGCGCGACGAGGCGGCCATCGAGCGCGACGAATACCAGCGCCTTGCCCTCCGCGCGCCATTGCATCGAGCGCGCTGTCAGCTCCACATCGAGCACCATGCCTGCCTGCTGCATGAGAGCGAGGCTGCCGCAGAGCAGCTCATGCCCCTGCTCACGCAGGCGCACCCCCTGCCCAGGTAGCATGGAGAAGTCCAGCTCATGCAACGAGGGCTGCGCAAGGCCTGCCTCCCCATACAGCTCTCTGTAATGACGTACGATAGCCTTGGCCAGTGGATGCTCCGAGAGACTCTCCGCGCGCAGTATCCATGCATCCAGCTGCTCTTGTGGCATGGTCGAGAGCTGGAGCGTGTCGCTCACGACGAGCTGCCCCTCAGTGAGTGTGCCTGTCTTGTCAAAGGCGATGGCATTCAGACCGCCCAGTGCTTCGAGCGCGGCTCCATTCTTGATGAGCACCCCATTCTTGCTCGCCTGCCCAATCGCCGCCATGATAGAGACAGGTGTCGCAAGCACCAAGGCGCAGGGACAGAAGACCACCAGCACCGTGACCGCATTGATCAGCTGTCCTGTGAAGAAGTAGGTGAGCACCGCAATAACGAGGGCGACAGGCACGAGGATGGATGCCCACTTGTCTGCCTGTCGCTGGATGGGGCTCTTGTTCTTGCCCGCCTCGTGGATGAGGCGCACCATCTTGTTGAGCGAGGAGTCCTCACTGCGACGCGTGCAGCGCACCTGCAGCACGCCGTGGAGATTCGTCGTGCCGCAGAGCACCTCATCTCCCGCATTCTTGTCTAGAGGGAGTGACTCACCTGTGAGGATAGCTTGGTTGACACTACTCGCCCCCGACTCGATACACCCATCCACAGCGATGCTCTCACCGGGCAGGATGCGGATCTCATCACCTACGCGCAGCTCGTGCGCCTCCACCGTACGCTCCTGATGCGTCTGGGGATCAATGAGGCGCGCATGAGTGGGGACGAGCTGAAGCAGGGCTTGGATCTCAGACTTGCTGCGGGCAAGAGCGCGCTCCTCCAGATACTCGCCCAATGCCATGATAAAGGCGACCTCAGCGGCGGCAAAGTATTCGCCGATGTAGAGAGCCGCCAGCATCCCCGTCGTGATGAGTAGGGCGGCGGATATGCGCTTTTCTTTGTAGAGCGCGCTCCACGCTGAGTAGGCGATAGGAATGCCCGAGATGAGCAGCGCGATGAGCGCAAAAGCAAGCTCACCCATGGGTAGCTCTCCGTAGTAGGACAGCAAGCTACACAGCACCGCGACGCCTGAGATGATGATGGCTGGCAGGCTAGAGAGCCTCTCGAACCAGGAGAGGGTGGAGCTAGACCTGCAGCAGCAGTTGGGCTTTGATTCTTCACACATGATGATTTATCCTTTGCTGATACGGGAGAAGATTTCAATAATACCGCCCAGTTCCTTGAGAGCTTGCTGGGCATCGCCACGCTCAATGGCGTCGTGGACGCAATGGGCGAGATGGCCTTCGAGTAGCTCCTGTCCTGCGCGGTGGAGGGCGGATTTCGCCGCGCTGATTTGGATGAGCATTTCGTTGCAGGGTTTCTGTTCGGCGATCATACGCTTGATCCCGCGTATCTGTCCCTCAATGCGATTGAGCCGCTTGAGCATTCTGTCTTCATCAAAGCAATCCATGAATATACTCTATACCCCTATAGGGTATAATGTCAAGATAATTTTATTTCATCTTCATAACAAAAAGATTACAGACTACAGACACCGTCAGCCCTACACGCCCTTTTCTATCCAGTGCAATGACAGACCATTCATCGTGCTGTATTTAATGCACTCAGGGCGCCTCATTACGTGATGCGATGCGGTGACTTTTGCCCGCGAGACGCGCTGTATGCGCCGACTGTACAAGAAAAGCCTTTCCAAAAGTACAAAAAATTGCTACATTGTGCCCATGTCACATAAACCTGTTGTTTTAATCATCCGTGACGGCTGGGGCAAGAACCCCGCCCGTCCCGAAGCAGCACAGCAAACGGGCGATGCCACCGTCCTCGCGAGCACGCCCTTCACTGACAAGCTCATGGCTAGCTGCCCCACCTCGTTGCTCGCCGCCTCTGGTCAGGCAGTAGGCCTCCCCGACGGTCAGATGGGGAACTCCGAGGTAGGTCACCTCAATCTGGGTGCCGGTCGCGTGGTCTACCAAGACCTCTGCCGTATCACCAATGCGATCGAAGACGGCAGCCTCGCGCAGAATCCCGTCCTCGTCGACGCTATTGAGAAGGCCAAGGGCAGCCGCCTCCACCTCCTCGGCCTCGTCTCTGACGGCGGCGTGCACTCCCACATCGACCACCTCATCGGTGTCATCAAGATTGCTGCACAGGCAGGTGTGACCGACATCATGATCCACGCCATCACCGATGGCCGCGACTGCGACCCGAAGAGCGGTGCCGCCTTCCTCGCGCAGCTCCAAGCCGCCTGTGAGGAGAATGGCGCACAGATCGCGACCGTCGTCGGCCGCTTCTACGCCATGGACCGCGACCAGCGCTGGGAGCGTGTCAAGACAGCTTGGGACGCCATCGTCCGCGGTCAGGGTACAGCCTACGCAGGCACACCTGCCGAATACGCTGCAGCGAGCTATGAAGCGGGCAAGACGGACGAGTTCCTCGATCCTGCTGTCTTCGTCGCCGCTGATGAGCAGCGCGTACGCGATGGCGACGTGCTCTTCTTCTTCAACTTCCGCGCCGACCGCGCCCGCGAGCTCTCACGCCCGCTGATCTACCCTGAGTTCGACAGCTTTGAGCGCGTCGTCACCCCTCAGATCCACTTCATCACCATGAGCGAGTACGAGGCAGATTACCCCTCACCCATCGTCTTTGCACAGGAGAAGCTCGACAACATCTTTGGCCAGATCATCGCCGACGCGGGGCTCAAGCAGCTGCGCATCGCCGAGACGGAGAAGTACGCACACGTGACCTTCTTCTACAATGGGGGCATCGAGACCCAGTTCCCCGGTGAAGACCGCATCCTCGTCCCCTCCCCTCGCGAAGTCGCCACCTACGACGAGAAGCCCCAGATGAGCGTCGAAGAAGTCGCCGACAAGTTCGTCGCCGCCGTCGAGAACTACGACGTCGTCATCATGAACTTTGCCAACCCTGACATGGTCGGCCACACCGGCTTCCTTGAGGCTGGCATCACCGCATGCGAAGCCGTCGACAAGGCTCTCGAACTCAGCGTCGAGAAGATCCTCGAGCTCGGTGGCTGCTGCCTCATCTGCGCCGACCACGGCAACTGTGAGCAGATGCTCAATCCCGATGGCTCGCCCAACACGGCTCACACGACCAATCCCGTCGACCTCATCTACTGCGGCCCCGATCAGGACCGTGTCAAGCTCGCCGACGGCAAGCTCGCCGACATCTCCCCCACCATCCTTGGACTCCTCAACATCCCGACACCAGCCGAGATGTCAGGTACCAATCTGATTGGTTAACAAGAGGACAGGGCACGAGCCCCCATCCTTTTCTCAGGCAGGGAGTACGTCATGTACTCCCTGCCTTGTGTGATGAGTCCCGCCCTGTTGCGATCTTTGGGCGTGACTTTGTTACCCTATCTGCTATACTGTGCGCAGACAACTATGGGTATTACTTCTGATTTTCTCGTCATCGGTAGTGGCATCGCAGGGCTGAGCTTCGCCCTCCGTGCAGCAGAACATGGGCGCGTCATCGTGCTGTGCAAGGCGGAGGACTTCCTCGAATCCAGCTCAGCAAAAGCCCAAGGCGGCATCGCCGCCGTGATGGATGAGAATGACAGCTTTGAAGAGCATGTGGCTGACACCCTCAATGCGGGGGCAGGGCTGTGCAATGAAGAAGTCGTGCGCACCATCATCGAGGAGGCACCCGCCGTCATCCGTGAGGTCGTGCAGTGGGGAGTCGATTTTGATACGAAGGACAATGGGGATTACTCACTGGGTCGCGAGGGCGGACACGGCAAGCGCCGCATCCTGCATGCGAAGGACACGACGGGACTCGAGATGAGCTCCAAGCTACTCGAATGCGCGCGCCAGCATCCCAACATCACCCTCATGACGAGCCGCTACGCGATCGACCTCATCACCACGGCCAAGCTCGGCCTCGTGACAGAGGATCGCGTGCTGGGTGCCTATGTGCTGAATTCAAAGACAGGGGATGTGGATATCTTCCGCAGCGATCGCGTACTACTCGCCACAGGCGGCACGGGACGCGTCTACATGTACACGACCAATCCCACGACAGCCACAGGTGACGGCGTCGTGATGGCGTGGCGCGCAGGGGTGCGCATCGCGAATATGGAGTTCGTCCAGTTCCACCCCACCACTTTTTACAATCCTCATAGTGCAAATCGCCAAGGGCTCACCTTCCTCATCTCCGAGGCGGTGCGCGGCGAGGGCGGCGTCCTGCGCGGTCCCGATGGCGAGGAGTTCATGCACAAGTACGACGCGCGCAAGAGCCTCGCGCCACGCGATATCGTCGCACGCGCCATCAATGCGGAGATCCTCCGCACGGCACACCCCTGCATGTATCTGGACATGACGCACAAGCCCGCGGGCTTCATGGCGGAGCGCTTCCCCTACATCTATGAGACCTGCATGAGCTACGGCATCGACGCGGAGAAGGACATGATCCCCGTCGTCCCCAGCGCGCACTACCAATGCGGCGGCGTGCAGACCGATGTCAACGGACTGACCTCCCTGCGTGGTCTCTACGCCTCGGGTGAGGTAGGCAGCACGGGCTTGCATGGGGCGAACCGTCTGGCGAGCAATTCTCTCTTGGAATGCCTCGTCGTCTCCAAGCGCGCCATCGAGCGCATGCTCACCGCCCAGCCCCTCGTCTACGACATCGAAGAATACCCCATCCCCGAGTGGGTGCATGGGGAGAAGGCGGAGCGCGACGATCTCGCCATCCTCTACCACTGCTGGGACGAGGTACGCCGCACCATGCGTGACTACGTGAGCATCGTGCGCACCAACCATCGCCTCCAGCGCGCCGCCGCGCGCCTGCGCAACATCAACCGCGAGATCGCGGAGTACTACTGGGGCTATCGCGTCACGCCTGAGATCGTCGATCTGCGCAATCTCGCACTCACCGCGTCGCTCATTATCGACTGTGCCATACGGCGTCAGGAGTCACGTGGGCTGCACTACACGCTCGATGCCACGGAGAAACTACCAGTTGCGCTTGACAGCGTGCTCCATCACGGGTAGAGTAGAGGACAGCGCGGGAGATTTTTCACATTTTTTTCCGCTTTTTATTTCTTTCATGAGAGGTAGCACGGTAGCTACCTCTAGACTATCCTTTCGATTTTAAGATACTAACAAGATGTATTCGTTCTCACGCCTCGCACACCATCTCAGTTTCGCGTTGATCGCTTGTGGTCTTTTCCTCACCGATACAAGTGACGCCTCCAACCAACGCCCCGTCCTCAAGAACCGCGTCACCAGCCGCGTGACGCCCACCAAAGCCACGCAGGGACGCTACCCCGATCCCAAGCTCCTCAGAGCCCCGCAACGCCGCGGCACCTACCGCTGGCATTTTGACATCATGGCCACCTACTTCTGGGTAGGTGAGCTACCGACGGAGAACAACCCCACACCCAACACCGCGAGCAGCTGGGATAGGGTGTGGAACAAGAACTTCGGCGGCTATGACAACCCCGATGTGCGCGCACGCTGCCCGCGCCGCTTCATCCCGCTAGCCTTCACGCCCAAGCTCAACCCCTTCTACGTCGCGCTCCCCTACAACGACATCTACAAGGGAGGCGCGAAGCCCGAGGCTGCGCGTGTCATCCCTTGGTACAAGCGCGACAAGAAGGGCAAGTATGACTCCGTCTGCCAAGGCACCTGGGTGCAGATCTACTACAATGGTCGCTACTGCT
>CAYJID010000003.1:0-35176 GCA_964370135.1 uncultured Akkermansia sp.
CAAAAGACGTGCTGTGTCGCTCATTTTCGAAATCTACAATTTCCCAGAACTAATTGTGCAAGGTCCCCTTAAGAACAATTTCATCACCATATATTTCGGGAATACAGGTGACAAAGAGCATCCACCAGCATCACTCTGACTGACTCGCGAGCCAGTCGCGGCGCAGCTGCTGGATGAGCTGTATCTTGAGCTCGGAGTAGCGTAGCTCCTGCTGCTCTGTCCATTCGTCGAGGGCATCGAGCTGCTCGAGCTCACGGCTGAGCTCCTTGGCACGATTGCCATGGGGCAGACCGCAGTAGTAGGAGAACCACAGGTGCACGCGGTAGGCCAAGGGGTGCTTGGCCAGCAGGATCTCATCCATCGCCTCGGTATGCTCTTCCCAGATGGCATCGACGGTCTCCTCGGTGAGCGTGCTGTCCTGCATGGCTTCGAGCATCGCCTCATTCAGCGCGATGCTGTCCAGCCAGTAGGCGGAGAAGACAGCGGGCGTGTCTGTTTGCAGGAAGAACTGCTTCTGCAGCTCAATCTCCTTCACGATGCCTGCGGTCATGGGGTCGCTCGTCTCATCGAGCTCCATCTGACTCACCGCAAGATCGAGCTGCTCGTCAAAATCAAAGAGCGTGGGGAATACCTGCTTGGCCAGACTCTTCTCCTCATCGCTGAAGTCAGGAACCTCCCCCTCGGAGAGTGGCCGCGCGTCACGGGAAGCGAGGATGCCTTTCATATTTTGAATATTAAGCGCGTTGAGCTCGAGGGCTTTTTCTGAGGGGACGGGCTGCCCAGCCTCTTCGAGCTGGGCGATCTCCTTGCTCAGCAGCGTGCGCGCGTTGGCAGGGCCGAGCTCCTTGAGGAAGTAGAAGCCTGCGAGGAGACGCATCTCGATGTCGTCTTCCCACTTCGCCACGAAGGGCGCGCGCGCCTCCTGTAGGAGCTGGCGGTGCGCCTTTGCATCACCTGCCTTCAGCTGCTGCGCCTGCTCGCTTCTGGATTCCAAGGCGGCGATGTAGTCCATCCACAGACGGTGGAAGCGTGGGGGACACTGCGAGGAGAGGGCGATTTTCTCCGCCAGCGTGATCTTCTTTGCCCAGAGCGCGGCGTAGTCCAGAGGCTTTCCGCTGCGCAGGAGCTCTCCCTCGTATTCCGAGACCGAGAGATAGTATTGAGCGAGGAGTGGGAGCACGACGTGGTACTCCTCCTCCATGATGCGGTAGTCCTCACCCATATGGGTGCTCAGGACCTGATCCTTGACAGCATCGGAAAAATTGGTATCGGCGGCAGAGAGCGTCGAGGCACACAGGGTCAGACTAGTTGCTAAAATGAATTTTTTCATAAAATGATCATTGATTCATCGCTGCTCGCAGAGATAGCATACGTATTACACACGCGCGGCAGACTGAGTTGATGTCATTGCTAAAGCTAAATAAAAATCACGCGTTTGTCAAGAAGCAATCAAATCATCATGCGCTCTCTACTGGATTTTTGCTGCAATGATCCCTATTTCATGCAATAATGTGAGACAAAACTCATCGCACATGCAGGGTGCTATGCGTCTGCTCCCCTCGCCTCGGGTCCATCGCCTCGATACGGTGTGTACCCTCGCTGAGCTCGGCGTACCATATGCCCTGCTTCTGGTAGATGCGCAGGGTATCGCAGTGCCAGCGCACGCGATCGGGATGGAGATTGCTACGCAGCGGGATGATGCGCCCTCCGTGGCGGAGGCTGTCGTCGAGGTAGATCACTGTGCCGTCAGCGGGCATGTGGATGCGCGGGGCGCGTCCGAGCTGGCGGTCGAGGTCAATGGCGTAGAGATCGCGATTGCGCTGCCCCTGCGCCTGATACCAATCACGGTACTCGATGGGGAGAAGCGCGCGTCCGTGGCGGTCGTAGTTCTCCTCTGACTCCACCGTGGAGGGGAGCTGCTGCTCAGTGAGCCACTCCATGCTCGTGGTCATGGTCGCAGGGGCCTGCTGCCCTGTGCGCGGATCGAGCTCGACACGTGTGAGTCCGAGGGATGCGGGATCGCCGAAGCCCTGCGGGCTCTCGTACTCATGCAGGAAGCTCATGAGGCGGTGCATGATGGGGCCTGCCCCCGTGAGGCCGCTGACCTCCTTCATGGGGCTCTGGTCAAAGTTCCCCACCCAGACGGCGACGGTGTAGCGCGGTGTGTAGGCGATGCACCAGTTATCGCGGAAGTTGGACGAGGTGCCCGTCTTCACCGCGCAGGGGAAGCGGAAGCTCAGCTGGGGCGCCATGCCAAAGCCAGCTGTGCGTGCGTTCTTGTCACTGAGCATGCTGCTGAGCTGGTAGGCGTGCGCCGCCGAGATGAGCCGCTCACCCACGGGCGGCGCGGCGGTGATGTCCTCGCGGCTGTCCTTGTAGAGTCTCAGTGGGATAGCGAGCCCCCCGCGCGCCAGCGTGCAGAAGGCGGCGGCCTGCTGCATGAGCGTCACATGAGCATTGCCAATGGCGAGCCCCAGTCCATAATCGCCCTCGGGAATGTCGTAGCCTAGCTCTCGGAGCAGCGCGAGGAGTGCGGGCTGCTTGCCATGCTCATTGAGCGCGAGCAGGGCGGGGATGTTCTGCGAGCTCGCCAACGCGGTGCGCATGGAGATGGGACCGAGAAAGGAATCATTGAAATTGCTGGGCGCCTCAATACCGCGCGCATCGGGGAAGGGCGTGGGGAGGTCGGGGTAGATGCTCGCGGGGTGCTTGCCCGCGCGCAGGGCGAGGAGGTAGACGAAGGGCTTGAGCGTGGAGCCTGCCGAGCGCGCGACGCGTGTCCCGTCGAGCTGCCCGCCCGCAGGGTCGTCGCGATTCGCACTCGCGACGGAGGCGAGGATGTCACCTGTGGCATTGTCGACGATGAGGACGGCAGCTTGGCCTACGTTGCGCTTCTTGAGCTTCTGCACTTCCTCTTGGACAACCTGCTCGGCGAGCTCTTGGAGCATGGGGTCTATCGTCAGTGTGCCCGCGCGCTGGCGCAGATGCTCGGGCACACGGCTCGCGGCGGGATTGAGCCCGAGGGGGAGCTCTCGCGTGGCCGCGTCGGCATCGAGGCGCGTGAGGAGGCGGTTGCGAGCCTCAAGCGCGCGCTTGGGATGCTTGAAGGGGCTAAAATAGCTGGGATTGCGTAGCTGGACGATGAGCAGGGCTGCCTCGTGGAGCTGGAGCTCGGCGGCGGGCTTGCCGAAGTAATAGCGCGCCGCGGTCTCGATGCCTCGGCAGAGGCGGCCAAAGTCGGCGTGATTCAGGTAGGCGCGCAGCAATGCTTCTTTATCATAGCTCATCTCCATGCGACGCGCTAGGAGCGTCTCGTGTATCTTGCGCGCGAGGTTGCGAGACTCGCTCGCTGGCAGCATCATCTTGGCGAGCTGCATGCTGAGTGTCGACGCGCCGCTGAGCACGCGCCCCGCCTGCACATTGTCGCGCAGGGCACGCGCGAGCGCGAGGGGGTCGAAACCATAGTGCTCAAAGAATCGCTTGTCCTCGGAGACGAGCAAGGCGCGGACGATGAGCTCGGGCAGCGGTTTGTCGGGTGGCAGGACCTCTTGTCTGTAGTGATCCTCGCTGGGTGTGGAGCCCATCCATGAGCCATCACGCGCGTAGATGCTGCGTGAGGCGAGCGGGCGTGTCAGCTTGTCTGGGACATCGAGGTAGAAGGGAAAGGCGAGCAGTCCCGCGATGATGAGGACGAGCGCGAGGAGGCTGAGGCTAATAAGGCGAAGCTTGCGACGGAATGTCATGAAGGGAAGGGTGTGGAGAGTATAAAATCGGGGGCTAGACTCGATGAATCTAGCCCCCGTGTGTGGTGATTAGCTCAGCTTATGGCTGGATGGTGACCTTGAGAGGCAGGGCGAGGCCGTAGACCTCAGGCTTGTACATCTCTTCGGCCTTCGCAGCAGGTGCCTTCATGACGCCTGCCTTCGTGACGCGGGCGATGTAGCTCGCCTCCATCTGGGCGTTCGCCGACCAGTGGTTCATGAAGAAGCGGACGCGGTCCTTGAGGTACTCTTGGCGTGTGATCCAGCTCGATGAGTACCAGCTGCGCTCCTTGTCCGCCATGATGGTGGGTGGCAGCAGCTGGCCAGGGACGTCAGGATTCACCGCCTCCATGCCTGCGGGCAG
Organism: uncultured Akkermansia sp.; assembly: GCA_964370135.1. Lineage (GTDB taxonomy): Bacteria > Verrucomicrobiota > Verrucomicrobiia > Verrucomicrobiales > Akkermansiaceae > Akkermansia. The sequence continues at coordinate 4,126 of CAYJID010000003.1, forward strand.
GTAGTCTTCGAGCGCGACGTAGCGGCTGTCCTGCGAGGACTTTGCCGTGACGGTGATGCGCACGATGTCGCCGACGCGGAACTCAGCGGTGGGCACCCATGTACCGTCGAGCTGGAGCTTCTCGTAGCGACGCTGGACGTGGAATCCACGATCGACGAGCTGCTCGGGCTGCTCCTTCTTCAGATAGCCCTCGGCGGTGCCTGTCGCATAGACCTTGCCTCCGTCTGCTCCGATCTTGAACTCAGGCAGCGAGATGAGCGCGGCTTTCGCATAGCTCAGCGGGGTGCTGGGTGTGATCTGCTTGCCATTCACACTCGCCTTGGCATCGGCGAGCTTGGCGCGCTCGATGTAGTCGGCGAGCATGAGTCCCATCCACGCATTGCTCAGTGTGCTGTTGTAGAGGGAGGAGGCGTGCTTGCGCACACGTGCCTCGACATGCTCGGCAGTCATCTCCGCCTCGGGCATAGCAACGATGCTGATGAGCTGCTTGACGATGTCGACGGGGGGCAGGTAGTAGCTGCTGCTCGCGTCGGTGATCGGGGCGTTCTCGGCATTCATCACATAGATGGACGCGGTCTCGGGCGAGACCATCTGGGCGACGAGAGCGATGAGCCAGAGCTCCTGCGGGTCTGTCCAGTCGTGGCGACGATTCGCCACGATGCGATGGAAGGTGCTCGCGGTGAGCTTTTTCTGAGAGGCAAGCGCGTAGAGCCAGAGCGGATTTCTCCTCACGTTGTCTTCTTTGTCCTTGGCATCGGTCTCGATGATGAGCTCGCGCAGGACACTAGGCAGTGCGGCGTTCAGGCTATGGACGGCGGCGGCACTGAGCTGCTTTTGCATCGCGGCACGAGTGAGCACGAGGTAGGCGTAGGCGCTGAACTCGGTGGGCTCGGCACTGCCAGGCCAGTAGCTGAAGAGCGCGCTGCTGCCGAGACGACGCGCCATGATCTCCGTGACGAATTTGCTAAGTACCTTCTGACGCTCTGCCTGTGGGGCGAGCGGCGTGCCTGCCGCGCGGTGGAAGGGCTCGGCGTAGATGTAGGGCACGCAGCGTGAGCTGAGCTGCTCGGTGCATCCGTAGGGATAGTCGTGCAGCATCGCGACACTCTTGGTGAAGGCGGCGATCGGGCTGGGCGAGAGTGTGAGGTTGAGCCTCGTCTGCTCGGGGTCGAAGTCGGTCTTGAGCCACTGGTAGGCTCGCGCCTGTGTGCCAGGATTCATCACGACAAAGAGGCTCTCGCGTAGGTAGGGTGTCGCAGGACGGATGACGAACTGATCCGCCACGCCGTCGGTGAACTTGCTCATCTTGCCCCCCATGGCATCGACGGGCTCGACGCGCCATTCGAAGCGCACGGGGCCTGTCTGCTTCATATTCACCGCAAAGGGAATCGTGCGTGGTGCGCTGCTATTGAGCGTGATGGTCTGGACGGGGTCGAGCACCTCGACGGTGTCGCTGCCCTTGAGCTGCACCTTCCACGTGACGGAGGGCTGTGCTCTGACCTCGGGGGGGAGGTCGTCAGGGATCATGGTGACGGTGACGGGGACTTGGACGAGGTCGCCCTTTGTCGCGCTCAGCGGAGCTGAGGGTTCGAGCATGATGGGCTTGTTGACCTGATAGTGACCTGTGCCTGTACCAAACTTGGCCGCACCTGCGGCCGCGACGGCGATGACGCGGTAGCGTGTGAGGGTGTCGGGGTTCTTCACCTGCGCCTTGAAGCGTCCCTCGGCGTCAGTGACGACGTGGCCGAGCCAGAGTGCGCAGGGGGCGAAGTTCTCACGCAGCTTGATGTTGGAGCTGACGCCACCCGCGTTGTCGGCACCGAAGTAGCCCTCCTCGTCATCACCGCCGCCGATGAAGATACCCTTGTTGCCGTAGGTGCGCCACTTGACATTCTCTGTCAGCAGCTGACCCAGCGAGCTGTAGGAGTTCACGCCCTTCGGACGATGACCGTAGAAGGCGGAGAGAGGATTGGGCATGGAGAAGCCTCCCGCCTGTAGTGTGCCCTCATCCTCGGCGTAGAGGACGATGTTCGCGTGGGCGGCGGGGCTGCCTTGGGCATTGAGCACCTGACCGCTGAGCTCGCATGTCTCACCAGGTAGCACGCTCTTCTCGGGCAGGTCGAGCTTCACCGCTAGGCGCTGCTCGGCGGGGTCGATCTTGATGGTAGTCGTATTCGCGAGGATACGAGGCTTGCCATCTTTGTGCTCGGCGCCTCCGCTGATGAGGATGACCTCGACATCGATCTCGGGCGCGTCTCCTGCTTGGAGTTCAAACTCGATGACGGGCTTGTCTTTAGTGACCTTCTTGCGGTATTGGCGCAGGATGCCTTCGCGCTGGAGCGAGAGGAGGACTTCTCCATCAAAGGGGGTCTGGAGGAGGAGGCGTACGGTCTCGCCAGGCTTGTAGCTGTCTTGATCTGCGATGAGGGTGAGGGATTTCTCCCCGCGATTCTGCCAGACGCTGCCATCCTCGAGCTGTCCCCAGACGACATGCTTGATGGCGCTGCGGAATTCGCGGCCGCGCATGTCCTTGCCCGAGGCGGTGATGGTGTAGACACCAGGCTTGGGCGTGGGGATCTGGACGGAGCCTACCCCCTGTGCATCAAGCATGACGGTCTGCATGGGGTAGGTCTCATTCTCCGAGCTAAAGCGTAGCATCTGGTGCATGAGGCTGCCGTATTGGTAGGGGTTGCTCGTCTCACTGCTGACCTCGATGTTGATGGGACCCGGTGTCGCAGCGGCGACGCCCTTGGGGTCGACGGTGAGCAGGTCGAGCTTGAGCCCCTCGGGGCCTGCCTTGCTGTACTGCTGGGGCTGGCGTATGCCGATGTAGATGTCGGCGGGGTCAACCATCATGGAGGAGGTAGCGGAGAGGCTCTGCTCGTTGCCATTGGTCACTTCTACAGAGCCGATGACTTTTTGGCGACGTGGGAAGCTGCCCTGTGGGCGTGTGAGTGAGACGCTACCCTTGCCCTTGTCATCAAGGATGGAGCGTGAGGTGGCACTGTGGTTGTCGCCCTGTGCCTCATTCTCTTGATACCAGAAGTAGGTGTTGAAGTAGCCCATGTCTTCTGTCCTGTAATCACCAAATCGGTAATCGTCCAGCCCAGCTGGGTAGAGATTCGTGTCCGTGGCAACGAGACGCCAGATCGCCTTGCCACCTGCGACGGGTGCTCCTGTGAACTGCTGGGCATCGACCTCCATCGCTACGGCATTGGCGTCGGGGGAGACAGTCATCTTCTGACTCAGCTCAAACTCATTGCGACGGAAGTGCTGCACGCGTATGTAATGAAAAATGGAACGATTCTCATCGAGCAGTGAGTGGTATTCATAGGAGTGATAGTTATGCTTAGCCGTCTTCTCCCTGTAGCTCTGCTTGTCCGTGATACCCAGTGCCTTCATGTCGGGGCTGGAGTAGGTCTTATCACTGGGGTTGACGGTCTTTAGAGTCAAATCGTAGTTGCCCAGCTTGTCCTCGCCCGCTGGGAGAGTGAAGCTGAAGCTGAAGCTACCGTCCTGCTGGACGCTGACCTCAGGTAGCTTGACCGTATCGCCACGATGATAGAGCTCAGGGCGCAGTGCTTGTAGGTAATCGCGGCTGGGAATACTCAGCTTGTTGCCCTGCAGCAGACGCAGGAAGCCCTTGACATGCACGGTCTCGCCGGGGCGGTAGAGGGGGCGATCGGTGAAGAGGGAGTGCAGCAGGTAGGGGTAGTTCTCCATGTCCTCGACCTGCTCGATCTTGCCATTTCCGGTGTATTCATCCTCTTCTTCGGGGTTGAAGGCGACGGTGTAGGCGTCATCGGGGGTGGATACGTGGAGGTACGCCACCTGAGAGGCTTTGTCACCGAGGAGCTTCGCTAGGTCGACGCTCGAGCCCTCGGGGCTGAGTGCCTGCTCGTGGAGCAGCTTGGCCTCGGCAGTATAGAAGCTGATGCGCGCCTGCGCGAGTGTGCCGCCTGTGGAGAGATGGTAGCCGTAGACGAAGACCTTGCGCTTCCCATAGCTACTCTTCCACAGCAGCCCGAGGTCGGTCACCTGCACGAGTCCCTGTGAGGCGACGAGGGGCGCAGGCTCATCAGAACTGTTCTTGTAGCCGTTGATATCGGGAAGTGCCTCGCCTGTGATCTCGATGATGTAGAGTCCTGAGCCCGTGTTGGGATAGAGGGCGGCATCATTGAGCGAGAGGGTGAGCTCAGCATTGCCCTCAGGCAACGCGAGGCTGCGCTCACTGAGGGGTCCTAGTAGCTCGGTGGGGACGAGGGAGACGTGATCGTCCTCGATCTGTCCGTAGGCCAGCAGGCGCGCGGCATGGGACTTGCTAGCGCGCTTGTCGTACTTGTCATCGCTCGAGCCATAGCCTGAGTAGTAGTTCTCATAGGCAGCGATGACGCGCGCAGGGGTCGCGCCTCGGTTGTCGAACTCCAGCACGCGGACGCGGGGCTTATTGAGTCGCTTGTAATCAATGGTGAAGGCGCGATTGCCTGTGAGCGAAAGGGCATTCATCTCCACATCACTCTGGAGGGAGGGGGACTCGGGGCGCAGAGCCGTGGTCGCGAGGCGTATTTTCTTGGGCTGCTCGATGGGACCTGTCAGCGTCTCCAGCTCGGGGATGACGGTGAGGCTGGAGGGGGCGAGCCCCTTCTTTACCGTGAAGACCATGGCGGTGAGGAGGTCTTTTTTCTCCCCTGAGGCGAGCGTGACTTGCTTGCGGTGTTTGTCGGTGGCTTCAATGTCGAGCACGACCTCCATGGGCTGCTTCACATCCTCGTCTTGATCCTCGTCGAAGGGATCATCTTCTGCGTTATGACGTTGCTGCTCCTCGGCAGAGATGGGGCTGCTCTTGTAGCCGAGCTTGCCTGAGGGCGCGAGGGGGGCTGTACTGTCGTCGTCGGGGAAGTTCTGCACCCACTTGATGGAGGGGAGCATGTCCGCAAGGCTAGCAGAGGCAATCACGGGCGAGTCGAACGCGACCGTCACGCGGTAGAGCCCCTCGCCTATGTGTTTGTTCTCAATCGAAAAATCACGGCTCGGCACATCGACGCGCCCGACGTAGAGCGGCTTGTAATCGTTGAGCTTGACGTCGTACTCTCCGAGGTCGGGCAGGTAGAGCTCCATCGAGGAGTCACTGCCAGCGGCTTTGAAATCGAAAGGTTCAACCATCCAGAGATTGGGAACGAGCTGTGCGGGAGGCAACTTGGCAAAATCTGCCCACTCCTCCTCACTGAGCGAATCGTAGCGCTCCTCGGCGACGTCCTTGTGCGTGAGCACGTCGGCGACGGTCGCTTGGCGCACCTTGGCAGGATAGCGTCGATCCTGTCCCTTTTGGGAGGATTTGTAGAAGGCGCCTGCGATGGATTTCTTGAAAGAATCCTCCCAGAGCCCGAGCTCGTAGGTCTTGAAAAAGATGGGGTAAAAGGCATCGGGATACCATTCATGGCTGATGTCCATCGCTACTCGTGAGCGGATCACAGCCTGATGGAGACCGCCGTCAAGATTCACGGCGAGCTCATAATCCACGCGGGGCTTGGCATCCGAGAGCAGGCGCAGCTCCAGCTCTGTGGGGCTGAGCCAGACGGTCTTAAAGTCGATAGCGGGTGTGATACTCACGACACCGGCAGCGGCGGGCTTGCCGACCTGATCCTGCGCCACAGCGGCTTGCTCGAAGGTGAGCTTGATGGGGAGATCTTTCTCCAGACGGCTGTAGTCTTGCTTCACCTGCATACCAGCGTCAGCGAGGGGGGCAGCGATCAGAGTCGTTGTCACAAAGAGGGGTAAATACTTCATAGAATGATAGAGTTCAATTTACATTCACATACTAGCAGTTACGCTCACCCTAAGCAACAAAAAAACGAAAAAATCATCTAACCATCTCACTAGCGAGCAGATAAGAAACAATAATTACAATCGCTCTCATTTACATGTTATACATCGCTTTATATAAATAATCTCAAAGACACGGCTATCCTTCCCCGCTGTAAAGTCTGCAAATCTTGCAAAACAATGGCTTTTTGCCTTGTGATGGCGATAGAATTATGCTATGAATATATGCCTAGTATATCTTCTTTGATCAATTTATGAAACTACATCTTCCCCGCGGTCTTCGTACAGCTGTGCTTTCTTGCTACGCTGTCTTCGCCCCCTTGACTACCACACTGGCAACGAGCACATTGAGTGTCGGCATCGTCAGCTACACCCTCCTGCAAGAACAAGCTTGTGCAGCCGATGTGACCTTCACCGGTCCGAGCGGCTCCGTGCTACAAGAGCTCACGGGCTGGGAGGGCACAAACAATGTGCTGATCTTTGCCGCTGGCAGTGAGAATGCCGTGCTCAATTATACAGGAAACATGGGCTCAGGCGTTATCTCAGGCATGCGCGTGGATGTCGATGGAGCATCGCTCGTCGCGACGAACGACGGGCACCGTTTCATCAATGGCCTTGTCGCCGATGCGCTGCTTGACATCAATGGAAACTTCACCATTGATTTAGCAAGTAGTGCTCTCACCACTGCAGATCAATTCTCGCGCAATTTCTCAGCAGGGCCAAACAACATCACAATCGACATCGCCTCAGGCAAGACTCTGACATTCAAGGCAGACTTGACAGGTGACACGGGCTACACGACAACAATCACGGGCGGTGGTACATTTGACTACCACTACTCCGATACGGCCAATAACCCTGGCACGCAGCATGGCTACAATCTCGCGATCACGGGGGGCACGACTCTCAATCTGGCCAATGACACCACCACCGCTGCGGGCACGACGAATGCCAATGTACTGCCCACAGGCAGCCTGAGCTTCGACTCAGGTCATCTCGTACTCATCGCAGGAGAGGCCACCATAGGTGGAGCCGTCACCGTAGGCGGCACAGGACGCAGCAGCATCACAGGTGCCACCTCGCTGGCTATGACTGGTGCTGTCACCATGCAGGATGGCGCGACCCTCGATCTCGGAGCGAGCCCCACGACCATGACGACGCTGAGCACCGCAGGGACGACAGCGATCACGGGCACGGGTAGCCTGACGCTGACCAATGCGACCATCGCCGCAGGCAGCCAGCTGACACTGCAAAGCGCAACGACAAACATCACCGGTGATCTGGGCGGCACAGGCTCACTCATCGTCGATGCTGGCAAGACAGCGAATATCTCAGGCACCTTGACGAGCATCCTGACGGTGACAAACAATGGCACGCTGAATTGGACAGATGTCACCTTCGACCTCGGAGCAATGGGCATCACAGGAGCGGGCACGCATAGCCTGGTCAATCTGACCGGTGCTGACAGCGGATTCGCCGCGCTGACAGCTGCGAACATTAGCGGATTCACCACAGCAGGCTACACACTGACATTTAATAACAATGGCGAGCTCGTCATCGCGCAAAGTGGCGCGATCCACACCTACGCCTCCAGCGATGCTATCGCGTGGAGTGTAGGCACTGAGTTCGAGGCAGGCAAGCCCTTCGCCACGGGTGATACGGTCTTCTTCACCGCCTCACCTACCGTGACACTCAATGAGAACATCACGGCCGCACAGGTTGTCATCGAAGCGGACTCAGCAGTCACGCTCCAGAGTGCCACCGCAGGCAACACACTCAACGCTGTCATCGACCTGAAAGGAAGCCTCGTGCTGGAGGGCGATCTGCTCCACGCAGACGCGCGCGTACAGAACACAGGTACGCTGGAGCTCAACATTGCTGGAGTGGCGAATTATCAGGAACGTCTCGAGGACTTCGCTGGTACGGTGAAGCTAAACTCGGGGACGCTGTACTATGGCGGAGCGGATGCCTCGACGGCGACAGCTAATTATGATATTGAGATTGCCCAAGGATCGATCATGCAGATGCAGAACTTCTCCTTCGACGATACCGACAACGATCCCAGCGTGACGTTGCAAGGTGGCACCCTCGATACGGAGCGCGCGACGCTCAGGGCGAATAATACGCAATTCTATGGACAGCTCACAGCCAATAACTATAGTGAGATCAATAGCACCTACCAGATCTACCTCCACGGAGGACTCGCGGGCTCTGGCACGCTGTACCTGACAGGAGGCGACGCAGCATGGGGTGTCTATCTGCGCTCGAATGCGACGCATACTGGCACGCTGGATGTCACAGGCGGTACGTTCGGCTATGGGAATGCCGAGGGCAATGCCTATACGAATGCCTTTGAGCGCATCATTATACGCAGTGGTGCTGAGATGTACTTCCAGAATGCAGCGGTGGATTTCAACACCATCCAGATGGACGGCGGCACAATCAATGTGTATGACATGAACACCGCCACGGCGAATATCGCCCGCATGGAGGTGTCTGCCAATAGCACCATCACTCACCGATATAACAATCAGTGGAAGATTGCCGAGCTGACGACGACGACGGATGATGTCACGCTGAGCTTTACAGTCAATGTGAATCCCGACGCTGAGCTCATGCAGCTAGAGCTAGCATCCATCGTGGACTATGACGGTGTGATCGACTTTGGCCGTGTGGATGAGACAGCGGTCGATCAACGCGCCGTGACAGTAGGCACGATCGAACAAAGTGCAGGCAAGGAGCTCGTGATTCAGAACCTCAGTGAGAATCTCCTCGCTGACGATTTCGTCGTCAAGGGAGAAGGCCGTGTCACCTTGGAGACAGGTGTTGGCCTCGCCGCGAATTCCATCATGCTTGAGCACAACGGTACGTTTGAGTCCAAGGGAGCAATCGCGACAGACTCCTTCCGCGCAGCAGGCACGGGTACATCCACTCTGACCAGCCTCACGATCAACGAGGGCGGCTCACTCTACATGAGGAGCAGCGCCACGGTCACGATAGCTGAGCTAAGCCTCGGTGCTGACAAGGCGAGCTTGGTGTATGATTCCATCGCCAATCCCCTCCTCGACATCACGAATTGGGCGGAGACGACAGCCACCTTGGATATCTTCATCCTCGATATCGCCGAGGAGCTCAAGACCGCTGGTGCCTACGACCTGGGCATTGGAGCAGGCGTCGATGAGACTCTGATCAATGTCATCGGCTATACAGCAGGGACAGACTACACGCTCGACAACAGCTCAGGCAGCTGGGTACTCACGCTGGATGCTGCTGCCACAGCCGATCTCGACTGGGATATCCAGTGGGGGACGAGGGTGATCGCCATGGCTCCCACGACGATTCCAGAGAAGTCCGATCTGACAGGCTTCGTGGGTCTCTACAATACTCCCGCTGACTACACAGCAGGGCCCAATACCTCCGTTCTCCTCACAGGTGGCGGTGATGCAGAGACGCACATCTTCGGCGGTGTGAGCTCTACTACGGGTGCAGCTGCTGTCACGACCAATACTTGGATCAAGGTGACAGGCGGTACTTTCAAGCTCATTGCAGGTGGCAATTTTGCAGATAACTGGGCTGGCGGCGCGATCTGCCATTTCACAGGCGACACGCATATCCTCACCGAGGGAGGCACGATCAACACCATCGTGGGCGCGAACTACAAGGAAGCACAGGGTGCGGGCTTCACCGGAGATACCTACATCTCTGTCAAGGATGGCACGACTCTCCAAGGCTCCGTCATCGGTGGTATAGGCATGACACACAGTGCTGATCCTACGCTGACAGGCAACACCCACATCTTTGTCAACACCGTGCTCAACGACACCTCGGGAAGCCAGCTCTTCAATAGCGTAGCACTCCGTGACGCCATCATCGGCGGCAATGCGTGGGTGACCAACGTCGGCAGCGATTCGACTCTGCTTGGCAATACCAATATCAACGTCGATCTCTCAGAATCGACCTCAGCAGAGACGAGCTTCAATCGCTTCCTCATCGGCGGCTCGACCACCCACTCATACAACAATAGCGTGTCAGGCGCGGGCAGTGCCCAGATGACAGGCGATACGCATATCACCATCGAGGGCAAGGCGGGTGTCACCTTCACTCGCGACATCATCGGTGGACACTATGCCTATGCGGGTAACGTCTTCCTGACACTAGATGGAGATACAAACATCACCATCAATGGTGCCGATACAAATATAGATGCCAATATCTATGGCGGTCATATGAATTTGAGCCTTGGTTACAACTCCACCATGACGGGTCGCTCCAATATCATCATCAATGACGGCACCATTGGATCTGATGCTAATGATAGACTCGTGGGTGGTGCATCCGTAGACGGTACCCCAGCCCCCGGTGCTCAGTCGCAGGGAGGAGCCTCTATACAGCTACTCGGCGGCACGATCAACTCCTCCGTCTATGGCGGTCACTATATCAACAAGAGTACTACTCCTCTGCTCAATGAAGAGCGCGTCAGCATAGGCGACATTGCCATTGAGGTTGATGGTGCCACAGTGCTAGGCGATATCGTCGGCGGTAGCTCTCTGAATGCGAATGCCAATCAGATGGTACAAGGCAATATATCCGTTAACCTCTTAAACGGCAGCGTCGGCTCAGTCTACGCGGCAGGTCACCAGCTGGGAGCGGCCTCTATGGCAACAGCGAACACGACTGTCGCGATAGCAACTGGCATGGACTTTAGCGATGCCGCGACGATCAGTGGCGGCTACAAGGGGACTGCAACTGGCTCTACAGTGACGGGCGAGCGAGCTCTGAGTTTTTTGGGCAATGGCTATGATGCGGCGACGCTCGACAAGGTGAGCTTCGTGGACTTCAACACGGTGTATGTGAGCCATTCGAAAGCGAGCGTGACGCTCAATGATGAAAGCATTAGCGACTTGGATGCCACCCTTGTGACCAAGAAAGGTGCGGGCACGCTCGTACTGGGCGCGGCTCAAAGTACCGGCAGCATCGCTATCGAAAAAGGCACCCTCCAGCTCGCACAGAGCTCCACTCTGACCAATATCAGCATCGGCGAGGGAAATCTCAATCTAGGGACTTCAGATCTCACCGTCAACGGTGACATGCGATTCTCTGGTGTGTATATATATAGCTCACTCACGATGGATCTGGGGCACGCAGGCATCGCTCTGGGAGCGTCGGGCAGCTTTGGTCGCGAGGACGCAGGCAACAAGCTCGCCTTGACGCTGAACGGATGGACAGCTGGAGATGATGTGACACAGGTACTCGTCAGCGGCATTGTTGACTTTGCCGATCTGGCGAATATCACAGGATTCACCACCTTGGCTAGTGGCGATAAGGGTATCGCCGCAGGTGATATTCTGGGCACGCTCAATGGTGCGGCATTGGGCGATGATTTCTTCATCATCCAGCAGGGCGATAGCCTCGTGCTGACCAATGTCCTCTCACAGGATCTCTACTGGGTAGGTGGCGGCGCAGATAGCGTCTGGGATACCACGGAGGCGGCTGACTGGCACAAGGATAGTGCTACAGGAGCCGATACGGCCTTCATCCAGAATGACAATGTCTTCTTCACCGCTGGACCTACGATTACCTCGATTGACGTTACATCAGCGATCACAGTCATGGACATGACCGTCGATGGCGCGACGTATACCTTTAATCCCTCAAACCACTCGGCTAGCATCCAGGTCAATGGAGACCTCTCGGTGATAGGCGCAGGAGCGAGTCTCACCTCCGCTGTCGCGATGGATCTGAGTAAGAGTGATGTGATCATCGCGACAGGCAATACACTCGCGCTGACACATACGAATGCTATCACGATCCAGTCACTGGACAATGCAGGCACATTCACTGCGGAGAGCGATCTGACGATTGGCGCGGTCACCAATGGTGGCACTCTTCGCACGACAGGTGATGTCGACTTGTCGACGATCACGGATATGGTGACCTTCACCGAGCTGGATGCCGATACAGTCGATGCTGAGTACCTCAACATAGGAAACGGTAGTGTGATTGACGACCTCCACAGTACAATAGAGCTCGTGAGCTCAGGTACTGTTCAGGTCGGTGGGATAAGGGATAGCCTCACTAGCTTGGAGAATACTGGCGCATTCACCATCAATAGCTACCTCACCGTGACAAACTTCTCGAATACAGGGAGCGTGTCGCTCGTAACCCTGCCTGGTGCCGTCGTGAACAGCGTGCTGGATATTTCCGAGGAGGTCTCACAAGGTGGCATTGTCTCAGCGCATAGTATCATTCTCCGAGGTAGGGAGAATCAATTTGATCAGGTCACGACGACAGATGTCTTCAAATTGACGAATTCGGGCAAGCAGGTCATCGTGGGCACAGAGGATGATGGCTCTGCTGGCTTTATTGCCTCAGCTAGCTCGGTAGGGAGCTTAGAGGGAAAGAATTTCTCATTAACGCTGAAAGGCAGTTCTTCCTCGTTCACTGTCACCACGACAGAGGCGACCAGCCTCGTCAAGATCTCAGGTGCAGGTAGCTTATCGACAGGTGGTGACCTCGCACTCACAGGCTCTGAAAGCAATGCTATCGGTGCTTTGGATGTGACGGGCTCCTTGACGACGAGTGCTAGCCTCGATGTGACGGGTGCGCTCTCGGTAGGCTCTGCTCTCACGACAGGTGGTGTGCTCACGGCGGCTAGTCTCAAGGCATCGAGCATGACTCTGCGCGGCGATCTCATCGTCACAGGTGATATTGACGCGAGCAGCCTCACCTCCATCACAGTGGACTACAGCCTCGCGACACTGCTCCCCGATCTCGCGCCTGCATCTCAGCCCGTCATCGCGGCAAACAAGTTCGACTTCGGCGGCAGTGCCGCCGCGCTTGAGTTCCTGATCGACAATGAGAGTCTCCTGAGCACAGGACTCACCGACGGTGACAGCTATATCCTCGCTGATCTCAACGATGGTAGCAACATCCTCGATGCGAACCTCCTACTCAATGGATCGAACAGCACCTTGGTAGGCACAGCACTCTTCACCATCAAGAAAAATGGAGAGAACATCGTCCTCGAGATGACTCGTCAGGGCAATAACTGGATCGTCGCTGATGGCAATGGCGCATGGTCTGACGCGACCAACTGGCAGGGTGGCTTCTCCCCCAGCTCACCGGGTAGCAACGAAGCTGAGGCCATCTTGGGCGGCAGCTTCGCTACACCTATTGAGATCACTCTCGGAGCTGACGAGACCGCGTCCAACGTACTCGTCGAGACACAGAATACAACCTCAAAGTACATCCTCACTGGTGGAGGCAAGCTCTCGACAGACTCTCTGGAGATCACCAAGGGTATCTTGAGCCTCCAAGGGGCGACGGTCGAGCTCACGGAGGGCGCGACTATCGACGCGCTCGTCGTCATCGGTGCCGAGGGCACGCTCGAGCTTGATTCAACCTCCACACTCACCGCAAAGACTCTGAACTACAACACGGGAGGCGTCGTCAACAACCGCGGCGCGCTCACGGTAGACTCATTCAATGCAGCAGGTGCGAGCATCACCAACTCGGGCACACTCACCCTCGGTCATGGCTCAACTATCGGCACCGTCGCTGATACAGCGGGTACAGTCGCCACGATGGATGGAGCCACCGCCAATGTCACCACACTGGTGAATGAGCATCTCGACCTCGGGGAGGGCTCCCGACTGCTAGTCGAGGACAATGTCAACCTCGCGAGCATGAGAGGCACAGGGACGATCCACGTCACCTCCGCCACAGGAGAGCTCCGTGTCAAGAATGGATCGGCAAGCATCATCTCAGGCGGAGTGATCGCCTCAAAGCTCACGATGGGTGCTGATGCGTATAGTACCTTCACCGCGCTGAACGTGGACACCATCCTCATCGACGGTGACCTGAACACGCTGGTAAGCACGATCACCTCAGGCTCCTTGGCGACACTCAGTGGTGCTGGACAGGTCAAGCTCGACATCACCACAGACTCACTGAACAACGCCGTCACCACGGCTCAGACCGCAGGCACGAGCACCACCTACTACATCTACCAGCAGGAGGGTGCACAGTGGAGCAACTTTGACCTCTCGCTGATCGCATCGGATATCTACACGCATGTCGAGGCTGGCATGGATGTGCTACTCACCAAGGACGGCACAGACAAGCTCACACTGACGATACAGGAATCCACCGACCGTACGTGGAACACGGCAGACAACTTCGCCGCGACGGCAGAAGAAGACAACCAGCTGAGCATCCTGAGCCCCATCCTGAATGCAGAGGGACGCATGGACAGCCTGAATGTCCTCGATACTGTCGACAAGGTCATCGTCTCGCAGGATAGCACCATCGACATCAGCCACCTCGGTGCAGGTACTCTCACCGTCTCCAATCTCTGGAGCGCAGAGGGCACCACACTCGACATCATCGGTAGCGGCTCGAATGAGGTGAAGCTCAGCAACAGTGCCTACAGTGAAGCACTGGGCGACATCAACGCGAAGGACGTCACCCTCAGCGTTGAGAGCCTAGGCGTCGACGCCCAGCTCTCCGCAGGCGCGCTTGAGCTCGACAACTCCATCCTCGATGCCACGTCGGCCGCGATCACCGTCTCCCAATTGAGCAATACCGACACGGCGGGCTCCGCCGTCAAGGGACTCGTCAACATCGACGGCTCAGGAGGCACCTACACAGGTGCCTACGAAGATGCCACGATCAACTTCAAGACAGGAGCTGATCAGATCCTGAAGGCTGGTGATGGACTCACGATCACTGGTAGCGCAGGTCGTGCCGAGCTTAGCGATGCAGCAGGAGCCCAGATGGACGCCATCCAGACGACAGGCACCAACGTGGTCATCGACCTACGCGATGCAGCATCCGATCAGGGACTGACCCTGACTGAGGCATCTGCGATGAAGGGTGGTACACTCACCATCCTCCTCAATGAGGAGAACGTCGAGGCAGGCGAGAAGCAGCAGGTCATCAGTAGCGGCAGCCAGCAGCTGACGCTCACACCTGACACCAACCTCATGCTCCAGCTCGATAGCTCGGTGGATCTCCTGACGCTCGCGGCAGGCAGTACCTCAGGCATTGAGCTCATTGAGATCTCTGAGGGACTCACGCTCTCGGGCTCCCAGATAGATCTGGGTACGACCCTGAGCAAGTACTTCGCTGACCTCAGCTACGATGCTGCAACAGGCATCATCTCGGCAAATATCAACACAGAAGTCTATGTCAAGAACGCACTCTCTGGCAACGGACGCGCTGGCTATGAGATGGTGACCGATGCGCTGATCAACTTCAATCCTCAGAGCAACGCGGCTGACTATCCCGATCTCGCCGAGGCGATGACCGCCCTTGATCAGCTCATCGCGAGCAATCCTGTGGCAGCCGATCAGCTCGCAGCAAGCATCGCAGGTGCGAGCAACCTCGGACTCGGACTCGCCGTCAGCGACGACATGAGCCGCCAGCTGGGCAGCATCCGCAATCGCACAATGAGCATGGGAGTCGACCCCTCCGTCGAGTTCACCGAGGACAAGCAATACCGCGGATGGATCAACGCCGAGTCCAGCAGCAGCGACCTCTCAGGAGAAGGCACACTGGCCGGCTACGAGATGAGTAGCTGGGGTGGCACCGTCGGCGTGGAGGTGAACATGAACTCACGCCTCACCATCGGCCTCGCCCTGAGCTCCATGTACGGCGACTTCAGCAGCCACGATGTGGATAGCCTGCGCGGAGATGTCAATACGAACTACCTCAGCGGCTTTGCCCGACTGAATGACGGACGCTGGTCACACAGCTTCGTGATCGCGGGTGGTCTCAGCGACATCAGCACCAATCGCACGGTGAGCTATGCTGGAGGCTCCTACACGACGGACGGCGACACGGAGGGTAGCTCCTTTGGTATGCTCTATGAGCTCGCCTACACCCACGCGCTCAATGAGGATAGCAGCACCGCTTGGCAGCCCCTCGTCAGCCTCGCCTTCCAGAGCAGCCAAGTGGACGCCTACACAGAGGGTGGCTCTGATGCAGCGCTGCACGTCGGAGAGCAGAGCATGACCTACGCCACACTGGGCTTAGGAGCACGCATGGAGACCGTCATCGGGGAGAACCTCTACAACCGCAGCTCCATCCTCTCGCTGCGCGCCATGGCCAAGGCAGACTTCGGCGATGACAGCACTGAGTCAGATGTCGCCCTGCTCAAGGGCACACAGGGCAGCAACGTGAAGAGCGCGGAGCGCGGCATGTTCGGACTAGAAGTCGGTGTGGGGCTCAATATCCCCATCATGCAGGACGCCAGCAGCATCTTCCTGGATGCGAACTTCGAAATGCGTGAGAACCAAAATAGCTTCAGCGCATCCGCGGGCTACCGCTTCGCCTTCTAAGGCTAGCAATTGATCGCAGACAATGTCACACCCACCCCCTCCGAGCAATCCTCGCTTGGAGGGGGTGTTTTTTATCCGCGATTATCCCAGTAAACACGAAAAGAGATCCCCTTTCGGAGACCTCTTTTCGTATACATCTAAATAAAAAAATTACTTACCGAGGCTTTTGAAGTCACGGCAAGCAGCCTTGAGCGCGGGACTGTTAAAATAGTCCACCTCTTGGAGAGCCATCGTCAGCTCATCTGAGGCAGCGGCTAGTTGCTCCATCATCTTGACCACCTCCGTGTCCTTCAGGAGGCGATCCACTGCTGCTTTATCTTCTTTGCTGAGACTGTTATAGCGATCTTTGATCGCAGCGGTGTAGTCCTTGATGCGCTTCGTTGCTTTGTCAGCCGAGATCTTCTTGTCGAGGAGATCGGCGATCGTTGAGGCATACTTGCCATAGATTTCAATGCCATCTGCCAGCAGGGCTTCAGCGGGTGTCAAGACCTCGGCAGCACTCACGGTCTCGACGAGCGCGGGCAGGCTACTGAGGACACAAAGGGCAAGGGGTGAAAATATCTTCATACCGCAACTTTAACAAAGCCATCTGCAACTGTCAACCGCTTTATGAGCGATGAGAACACCTTTCCGCACCCTCAAGATCTGTATTGCAACAAACAGCAGAATCCCCCCGCACCAAAACCATGCGCGGGCAGAAGACGATAAGAGGGAAACACACTGACACGCGAGCGAAAACACTCCAGCTGCGGGATCTCGCAGGCGACGAGCTGCGGATGGCGCTTGAGCAGGTAGGCCATCACCTTCTCATTCTCCTCAGGCGTGTAGGTGCAGGTCGTGTAGAGCAGGTGCCCGCCCTCCGCGAGGCGCGGGAGGATGGAGAGCAAGATCCCCTTCTGGCGCTTCGCATTGCCATTCACCATGGAGCCACCGAGACAGCCAGGGTTCTTGATCCCCTTGGCGAGCAGCGATTGACCACTACAGGGGGCATCGACGATGAGCAGCTCAAAGGCGCGCTCCTCTCGGAGCTTCCACTGATCGGGACGTAGCCCCGTGATCTCGACGTGATCATAACCACATTGCGCCATATTCTCACGCAGGATGCCACGACGCCCCGCATGGATCTCATTGCTGACATGCTCCCCAGACGAGCCAAAGCGCGCGAGCGCCAGCATACTCTTCCCCCCAGGCGCTGCGCAGAGATCCAGCGTGCGCGCAGGGGGCGCGAGCATCGCGAGAGCCGCGCTCTCCCAGCAAGACGAGAGATCGAGCAAATAATAAAAACCTTTCTTATAATCCTCGTACTGCGAGGGCTTGATATCCTGTGTCGCTGGGACAAAGCAACGAGGTGGCAGCCACGCCCACGACTCCCCTGACGTATCGAGACAGGGGAAGGGAGGGATGTAGTCCAGCGGCGCCTTGCCACTGAGTACGAGAGCCCCCCGCGAGGCGTCGCCACCTGCGAGAGCTTGTAAAAATGCGCATGCCTCCTCACCCGAGAGAGAGAGCTGAGCACAGAGCTTCTCTGCGCCCTTGGTCTGGGAGAGGTTCTTATCGTCGTTGTTCTTAGTCTTGTTCTTGCTCATGCCAGCTATCGAGGGCGAGTCGTGCCGCTCCGATGATGCCTGCTTCATCGCCAAAGTGCGCGGGCAGGATCTCCAGAGCCTCGTAATAGGTAGAAAAAAGCTGATTGCGCAGATGACGCCTCAGAGAGACGAGGAGGCAGTCGCCTACCTTGCCCAGCTGCCCGCCGAGGACGATGGCCTCAGGATTGAGCAGGTAGCAGCAGGTCGTCAGACAGCTCGCGAGCTTGAGACTGATCTCATCCCAGATACGCCCTGCGACAGGGCAGCTCGCAGCAGCATAGTCTGCCAGCCTCTCAGGAGCGCACTGCGCCTCGGAGTAGGAAATCCCCTCCGCCGCGTAGGCGATGCGCGCATCACGTGCGATGGTCGCCGTGCCAATATAGTTCTCAATAGCTCCACGATTGCCATAGTGACCGACGCGACCTCGGTAGTCTATACTCCCCTGCCCCACCTCACCCGCAGAGCCGTAGCGACCGCGCAGGAAGGCATTGTTCGCCACGATGCCCGAGCCTATCCCCTGCCCCAGCGAGAGGCAGATCACATCACTCATCCCGCGCGCTGCCCCCATCTTCCACTCCGCGTAGGCGATGCAGTTGGCATCATTATCTATCGTCGCAGGGAGTCCCGAGATCTCGGTGAGGATACGGCGTATAGGGATATCATGCCAGCCTGGCACACCGCTGAGCGCGTGTACCGTGCCATTCTCATGATCGGCAAAGCCCGTCAAGCCCATCCCCACCGCCTTCACCGCGGGGCAGATCTTCTTGAGCTCCAGCAGGCGCGCTCCGATCTCGGCGATAGCCGCATCAGGAGTCGGGTAGTCCACCGTCACCATCGCGTCGCCTCGCATCAGGATGTTGTGACCGTGGACGACCGCAAAATCAATGCTCGTGCCGTCCATATGAATGCCAATAACTGGTATGTTTGCCGCTGCCATAACAGAAGATGATGATAACACACATTCTCCCCCTAGAAAAGCAAAACCCCGCGCGTTGACAGGATAAGGCTACACTTGACCCAGCCGAGATCTTCAGCTAGGATAAGAGACGCCATGACCCACGCCCCCTCCCCAGCCCCCCTACTCGACGTCGAGCACCTCAGCATCCAGTTCCAGCTCGAGCAGGGCAGCATCTACGCGGTCAACGACCTCAGCTTCACCCTCCAGCGCGGCGAGACACTCGGCATCGTCGGCGAGTCCGGCTCGGGGAAGTCCGTGAGCTGTGCCGCCCTCATGGGGCTACTCCCCTCACCTCCCGCACAGATCGCGCCCGAATCACGCATCCGCTTCGACGAGCTCGACCTGCTGCGCCTCAGCGAGCAGGACTGGCGACGCCTGCGCGGGCAGCGCATCAGCATGATCTTCCAAGACCCCATGACGAGCCTCAACCCCTACATGACCATAGGCGATCAAGTAGCCGAGCCCCTCGTGCTGCATCAGGGCATGAGCTGGAAAGAGGCGCGCGCCCGCGCCATCGAGGAGCTCCACCTCATGGGCATCCCCCAGCCCGCCGAGCGGGCAAGGAGCTACCCCCATGAGTTCTCAGGAGGCATGCGCCAGCGCGTCGTCATCGCCATGGCACTCATCACGCATCCCGAGATCCTCATCGCCGACGAGCCCACCACCGCACTCGACGTCACCGTGCAAAAGCAAGTCCTCGACCTCCTCCACCAGCGACAGCAGGAGCTCGGCACCGCCATCATCCTCATCACCCACGACCTCGGACTCGTCAGCCACTACGCCAGCCGCACACAGGTCATGTATGCGGGCAGCATCGTCGAGCAGGCTCCGACACAGACGCTACTCCAGCAGCCCCAGCACGCCTACACCCGCGCGCTGCTCGCCTCTATCCCCAGCATGGGGAGCAAGGGACAGCCCCTGCCCACCATCCCTGGCATCGCGCCGAGCCTCCGCGAGGCGCCCACGGGCTGTAGCTTCCGCGAGCGCAACCGCCTCGGCCGCCCCGAGCTCTGCGCGCGTGACCACCTCCCCCCCCTCACGCCCGTAGGCGAGCAGCACTGGGTGCGCGCCTGCCCTGGCTGCCTCGCAAGGGCAAGCAACTGCTGCTAGACAAGTATACTATTTTCTTTACAAAGCAGGCACATAAAGTATAATGCTGCTTTCCCCTAATCATCTGCCTCATCATGAAGAACCTCCTTTCCATAGAAGAGCTCAACCGCGAACAAATCCAACATCTCCTCCAGCTCGCCCACCGTTTGAAAAAGCAACGCGCCACAGGCTCCGATCAAGTACTGGCAGGACAGACATGGGCGCTCATCTTCTCCAAATCCTCCACCCGCACCCGCGTCTCCTTTGAAGTAGGCGTCGCCGAGCTCGGCGGGCGCCCCATGTTCCTCTCCACGCGCGACATCCAGCTCGGACGCGGCGAGCCCATCAAGGACACCGCCCGCGTGCTCGGGCGCATGATACACGGAGCCATCATCCGCACCTATGAGCAGCAAGAGGTCGTCGACTTCGCCGCCTACTCACAGCTGCCCACCATCAATGCGCTCACCGACCTCGAGCACCCCTGCCAGATCCTCGCCGACCTGCTCACCATCGAGGAACTCTACGGCGTGGGCTCATGGGCAGATATGAAGATCTCCTTCCTCGGCGACGTGGACAACAACATGGGGCGCTCCTGGATGTGGGCGGCAAAGCACCTCGGATTCACCCTCGCGCTCGCCGGTCCCGAGCAGGCACTGCCCAAGCAAGAGACCCTCGACGCCCTCGACTACAGCGGCATCATCTGCACGACCGACGCGGCAGAAGCCGTGCGCGACAGCGTCATCGTCAACACCGACACCTGGATCTCCATGGGTGAAGAAGACCAGAAGGGCAGCAAGGAGCAAGCCTTCTACCCCTATCAGGTCAACGCCGAGCTCCTCCAGCTCGCCGCCCCCCAGCACAGCGTCTTCCACTGCCTGCCCGCCTACCGAGGCTATGAAATCACCGACGAGGTGCTCGAGGCGCACGCCGAGGCCATCTTTGCCGAGGCAGAGAACCGCCTCCACGCGCAAAAGGCCGTGCTCTACACCCTCGCCACCGCGCGCTAAGCCTTTTTTATTCCCATATAACTATGAACGTAGCCACCCGCATAGACGCCCTCCTCGATGATTTCTCCGTCTTTGACGACTGGATGGAGAAGTATGAATACATCATCTCCCTCGGTCGCAACCTCCCCCCGCTGCCCGAGCAGTACCGCCTCGATGAGAACCTCATTCAGGGCTGCCAGAGCCGCGTCTGGGTCGGCTGCGAGATCACAGAGGGGCAGATGCACATCCATGCCGACAGCGATTCACTCATTACCAAGGGGCTCATCGCCCTCTTCATCCGCCTGCTCTCCGGCCTCCCCCCCGCCGAGATCGCGCAGGCAGATCTCAGCCGCCTCGAGGAGTCGGGACTGCGCGAGCACCTCGCCTCCACACGCGCGAATGCCCTCACCAGCATGGCGAACACCATCATGCGCATCGCCCAATCTCAGCTGAGCGACACAGATACATGACCAGCATCCTATCACGCTACCACGAGCGCGCCGCGCAGCTCGCCGCGAGTGAGACCGACGCCTTCCGCATCCTCGACGGCACCGAGTGGGAGGGCGTCTTTGTCGATGCCCTCGCCGATCGCTTCCTCATATCACTGCGAGACTGTGAGCTCCCCGCCGCCCTCGACGCAGAGCTACGCGCCACGGGAGCCGCCGTCTATGTGAAGCAGCTAGAGCGTGACAACAAGCAGCCCCCCACGCAGATCGCAGGTCCCGACTGCGACCCACGCTTCCTCATCCAGGAGGAGGGCGTGCGCTACCTCATGGACATGAATGCGGGCTACTCACAGGGACTCTTCCTCGACCAGCGTGACAACAGGCGCGAGGTGCGCGAGCGCTGCCGCGAGGGCATGACGCTGCTCAATACCTTCTCCTACACAGGCGGCTTCTCCGTCTGTGCCGCGCTCGCGGGCGCGACCACGACCACGCTCGACCTCGCCCGCCCCTGCCTCGACTGGTGCAAGCAGAACATGGAGGCCAACGGACTCTCGCCCGAGCAGCACTACTTCTGCAAGGGCGACACCCTGCACTGGCTCGAGCGATTCGCACGGCAGGGACGCCTCTTCGACGGCATCGTGCTCGATCCCCCCACCTTCTCGCGCGACGAGCGCGGGCGCATCTGGCGCGTCGAGCGCGACTACGGCACACTCGTCAGCATGACTCTAGGCTGCCTCGCGCCCGAGGGCTGGATACTCTGCACGAGCAACTGTCGCAAACTCAGCCATCAGGCATTCGCCGAGATGATCAGTGAGGCCGCCCCTGAGCACCAGCTCCAGCATGCGCTGATGCCCTTCGACTTCGACGGCGAAGACTACCTGAAATGCCTCTGGGTCGAGCCCAGAAACTAAGACCTCTACAACATGAACGACTCCCCCACCCCCTCTGACCGCGACGAGAGCAGCATTGATGACTTCCTCAAGGGCATGGCCTGCCTGAAGGCGGGCCACCCCAGCGAGGGTGCCGACCTACTGCGCCGCGCCTCCTCCGCGGGGCACGCCGAGGCGCAGCACCAGCTCGCACGCCTCTACTTTGCCACGCTGCGCAGCGCCCAAGACCTCGCCTCACTCGAGGTCTCCGCGCAGCAGGGCGACCACGTCGCCAGCTTTGTCCTCGCCATGGTGCTGCTCGAAGGCCGCCTCGTGGACAAGAACATGGACGCCGCCATCATCGCGCTACGCCACGCCGCCAGCCGTGGCAATCTACAGGCGCAGGCCATGCTCAGCCAGCATGGAGACGCCCCCACGGGCTAAGCCCCACCCATCCTGCTATCATGATCTCCTCCTCCTCCACATCCACCCAGTCCTACTCCGCCGCCCTCGAGTCAGGCGTACACATAGATCGCTACACCATCGAGCGCAAGCTCGGGCAGGGCGGCTTTGGCATCACCTACCTCGTCTCCGATAGCGAGACGGAGCAGCCCCTGCTCGCGCTCAAGGAGAGCATGCCCTCACACCTCGCCGTACGCGCCGCCGATATGAGGACCGTCCTCCCGCATGAGGGCAAGCAGGACGACTACGCCTTTGCCGCCAGCAGATTCCTCGACGAGGCGAATCTACTCGTCATGCTCGATCACCCCCATATCATCAAGGTGCATCGCGCCTTTGAGGAGAATCACACCGTCTACTTCACCATGGACTACATCGAGGGCGGCTCCCTCGCCGATGAGGATAAGAAGCGGCGCGCCCAGCAGAGCGACGCCCCGCAGAAAGCCCGCTGGAGCGAGAGCGACATCCTCGCCCTGCTCGACCCTCTGCTCGATGCCCTCGAATACCTCCATGCCAAAGGCATCCTGCACCGCGATATCAAGCCAGACAACATCCTGCTGAGCTCTCAGGGGCAGCCCATCCTCGCTGACTTCGGCGCGGCGAAGCTCACGATTAGCGAGCACACCCACGCCCAGACCATCGTCGGCACCGCAGGCTACACCCCCATCGAGCAGCGGGGCAATCTGCGCAACAACACAGGACCCTGGAGCGACCTCTACGCGCTGGGTGCGACCTGCTACCTCCTCATGACGGGGAGCGCCCCCACCATGAGTGAGAACCGCGTCGATCCCAGCTGTGACCCCCACGTCCCCCTGACAAAGCGTCCCGACATGGCGCACTACTCCCACGCCCTGCGCGCCAGCATCGACAAGGCACTGCTCTTCTCCTTTAAAAAACGCTGGCAGAGTGCCGCCGACTGGCACAAGCAGCTGCGCGGCATCGAGGCAAAGCAGCAGTGCCCCCGCAGCAGCAAGCTACCCTGGATCATCACACTGCTCACCCTCAGCGCAAGCATCGCCTCCTACCTCCATCACCGTGAGGAGCACACAAACACCCATCAGCAAATCTCCTCACTCCAAGCCCAGTTGGCAACAGAAAAAGCGCAGCATGCGACGACGCATAAGACACTAGAGAAAGAAACAGCAAAGCATGCTGAGGCACAACTCATGTTAAAGGCTGAAAGATCGAACTATGGAACAACACTGTACCTACTAGAGACAGAAAAGTCGCTGCATTCAGCAACGCGCGCAGAGCTAAAGATGCTTAAGAAGAAACACGAGGTCAAGCCTGCCCCTCCGAGCCCCCAACCTCCCCCCCCTATTCAGCCTTCCTCATGGAGCTACCCTCAGGAGGCAAGCTACGCGTGGATCGCTCCTCAGGGAGACGTCATCGCTCTGCGTTCTACGGACAAGAAAACCATCACCCTCTACCGCCAATCCACAGGAGAGAAAATAAGCTCGATTTCTCATAACGACAGTGTCACCAACGTCGCCTTCTCCCCTGATGGCAAGCTCCTCGCTACCGCAAGCTACGATAAATCCGCCAAAATTTTCGACATTCAGAAGAAACAAGTAATCGCGACCATCGAGCATGAGAAAGCCGTCTTCCACGCCGCCTTCTCCCCTGATGGCAAGCTCCTCGCCACAGCTAGCCATGATCACTCAGCTAGAATTTTCGACATTCAGAAACAACGATCCATAGTGACTATTAAACATGGAAGCTATGTCCGGCACGTCGCTTTCTCTCCTGATAGCACACTTCTCGCTACCGCGAGTAACGATCAATACGTCAAAATATTCAGCATACTCACTAAAAGACAGTTCGCCTCCATCAAGCATAAAAGCCAAGTAATCCACGCCGCCTTCTCTTCAGACGGAAAGTTTCTCGCTACCGCCAGCGATGATAATACTGCCAAGATATTCGACATCCGAGCCAAACAAGGTATCGCTTCAATCAAGCATAACGGCAACGTCACCTACGTCGCCTTTTCCCCTGATGGAAAACTTCTTGCCTCCGCGTGCGACGATAAATCCGCTAGAATATTCGACATACAGAAAAAGCAATCCATCGCCTCCATTCAGCATGACAGTAAGGTTTTCCACGTCGCCTTCTCCCCTGATGGAAAGCTACTCGTGACTCACCATAATCATCCTAGGTGGATTACTGGAGACGGTAACAAAAAAAGCATCAAACTCTACGACGTCCAAGCAAAGCGCCTCATCGACACCCTCTATCATGACGACGATGTCGTTGATGTCGCCTTCCCCCCCCACACCAAGCAGCTCCTGCGCGCCACTACGAAAAAACTCCTCTACACGCCTATCGACTAGCCCACGCTTGCCTGCCGCACTTCTTCTTCCTCACCCATCCATCCTCTCTCCATGTCATCCTCTCCTCACTCCTCCTCATACTCTGATGCGCTCGCCGAGGGATCCACAGTCGACCGCTACACCATCCAGCGCATGCTAGGAAAGGGCGGATTTGGCATCACCTACCTCGTCGCGGAGACCAGCTCAGATCAGACAAATCTACTCGCCCTCAAAGAAAGCATCCCCGAGCACCTCGTCGTACGCACCCCCGGTGACCAGACCCTACACGTGCGTACTGGCAAGCAGGAGGACTACGCCTACGCCACCGGCACCTTTCTCGCCGAGGCGCAGACACTCAGCCAGCTCGACCACCCCCATATCATCAAGGTACACCGCGCCTTTGAGCAGAATCACACCGTCTACTTCACCATGGACTACCTCGAGGGCGGCTCCCTTGCCGATGAGGATAAAAAACGACTCAAGCACAATACCCAGAGTGAGCAGCCCGACAAGCCCCGCTGGAGCGAGAGCGACCTCCTCGCCCTGCTCGACCCTCTGCTCGATGCCCTCGAATACCTCCATGCCAAAGACATCCTCCACCGCGATATCAAGCCAGACAACATCCTGCTGAGCTCTCAGGGGCAGCCCATCCTCGCCGACTTCGGCGCGGCGAAGCTCAACATTAGCGAGCACACCCACGCCCAGACCATCGTCGGCACTGCTGGCTACACCCCCATCGAGCAGCGCGGTCAGCAGGGCAACAACACGGGTGCATGGAGCGACCTCTACGCACTAGGCGCGACCTGCTACTACCTCATGACGGGCAAGCCACCCGTCATGGCCGAAGACCGAGTCAATCAAAAGCGAGCCCCCCATATCCCCCTGACAAAGCGCACCGACATGGCGCACTATTCCCACGCCCTACGCTCCAGCATCGACAGAGCCCTGCTATTCGACCACGAGCGACGCTGGCAGACGGCCAGCGCGTGGCGCAAGCAATTGCACGCCATCGAGTCCAAGCAGCAGCGCCCCCGCAGCAGCAAGCTACCCTGGCTCATCACACTGCTCACCCTCAGCGCAAGCATCGCCTCCTACCTCCATCACCGTGAACAAATCTCCTCTCTCCAAGCTCAACTAACGGTCGAAATAACGCGAAATCAAACGACGCGCGAGCGAATCGAAAAGCTCAGCGAGAAATACAGCAGCAAGCCCGCGCCTCCTGTCTCCCGCCCTCCCGCCCCTGCCACTCCTCTTGCTTCGCCCTCTCACTACGCCTTAGAGATACCCTCAGGAGGCGAGCTACGCATGGATCCCCCCTCAGGGCGACAAGACCCCCCTCTCTCTCCACCGTCGCTCCACAGGGAAGAAAATCGACTCGATTGAGCATAGCCACGGGGGGCAACCACCTAGCCTTCTCCCCTGATGGCAAACTCCTCGTGACCCACCGCAATAGTGCTTTGTGGACTACTGGAGACGATGGCAAAAAAAGCATCAGGCTCTACAATGTCCAGACGCAACGCCTCATCGACACCCTCTATCATGATGACGATGTCGTCGATCATTGATTAAGAAGGCTCACTATTGATCCTCCGCGAGACAAGGAGCAGAGCAAGCACACCGAGACACAGAAAAGCCCGCAGCGCGTCCTTCGCGATGTCGGGCTGGTGAGTGTCGGAAGTGAACAAAAGGTGTGCTGTCAAAGCAAGCTGACGAGCTGCTCTAGATAGCGCGCATCGAGCTCGTCAAAGGAGCTCAGCTCCTCGCTGTCAATATCGAGCACCCCCCAGACCTCACCGCTAGCGCGGCGCAGCGGCACGACGATCTCGCTACGCGAGCGCGAGCTACACGCGATATGCCCTGGGAAGAGCTCCACATCGGGCACAATCACCGTGCGCGCCTCGGCAAAGCTCGTGCCGCACACCCCCCTCCCCTTTGCAATGCGCGTGCAGGCGAGAGGACCTTGGAAGGGACCGAGCACCAGCTCCTCGCCCGTCTCCGTGGCGAGATAAAAGCCCACCCAGAAGAAGCCCAATGCCTCCTTGAGCACGGCGGCCGTATTCGCGAGATTCGCAATCGTGTTGCTTTCAGATTGGAGGAGACCTTCGAGCTGAGGCAGGAGGGCTTCATAGACGTCTTGACGATTCCCCGCGGGGATGAATAGAGATTCTGACATGATAATAAGTAGATAATGAAGTGATAAAAAACTCTTCCCCCTAGTCAAGACTAGATGAGAAGAGTTGAAAATGGGTGCGAGGCAATAGACCTTACTGCTGCTGCCCTGCGGTGCGCACCTGCGCGTGGGTATTCTGCCAACCGCCACCGAGCTGGGTGTAGAGCGTGGGCAGGGTCGCGGCGTACTGATAGCGGTAGGTGGCGAGTTGCTTCTCCGCGGGGAAGAGCAGCTGCTGGGCTTGGAGCACCTCGTAGTAGTTCGCCAGACCGTTTTGGTAGCGATAGAGGGAGGTCTCCAGCGACTGGCGGTAGGCGACGACGGCCTTCTGCTGCTTGCTGATGATCTGATTGAGCTTCGTGCGCTGGTTGAGCGTCGTGGCGACCTCAGCCATGGCTGTGATGACCGTCTGCTCGTAGGTCGCGAGCGCGGCTTCGAGGTTGTTGTAGGCGATCTTCTTACCCGATGTCAGGACACCTGCGCGGAAGAGAGGACCGGTGACACCCGCGGCAAAGTTCCACGAGCTAGTAGAGCTACCAAAGGAGAGCAGCTGTGAGCTGGCCGTGCCATAGGCTGCGGTCAGACTGACCGAGGGGAAGAAATTCGCAATAGCGACACCGAGATTCGCATTAGCCGCGCGCACCTTGTACTCAGCTGCACGGATGTCGGGGCGATGGGCGAGCACACTTGCAGGGACTCCCGAGGGGACGCGTGAGGAGCGCACGTAGTTGCTGAGGCGGTCTGAGCCACGGCTGATGCGGCTGGGCATACGACCAGCGAGCGCGCTGATGGTGTTCTCAAGAGCGGTGATCTGTGACTCGATATCGGGGATCTGAGCCTCGGCGGCAGCGAGAGCGGCATTCGCCGACTCGACCTGGAGCTTGTCGCCGACACCTCCCTCGAGGCGCACCTTGAAGAGGTCGAGAGACTTGCGGTAGGAGGTAACAGCCTCGCGACTGATGCGCAACTGCTCGTCTAGCATGAGCAGCTGGAGGTAGCTCGTGGATACCTCACGCAGCAGGGAGAGCTGGAGGGATCGCATGAGCTCCTCGGCATTGCCGTAGTCAGCCTGAGCGGCTTCGACGCTGCGGCGCGTCTTGCCCCAGATGTCGATCTCCCACATCGCGGAGAGCGTCGCGCTGGTTGCTCCGCGGGTATTGCCCGTGGAGTTGCCACGGCTGGTGTTGACTCCATAGTCAGCGGAGGGGAAGAGGGGCGATCTGAGGGCGGTGACATAGTGCCCTGCGGACTCGACGTTCTTGATGGTCGCGCGCAGTTCACGGTTGTTCTGATAGGTGTCGACAAGGAGGCGGCGCAGGTTGCCATTCTTCACGACGCGCCACCAAGGAAGATCGGCGATAGACTTTTCGCTCGTGGGCTGCCCGCGGAATGCGGCGGGAGCTTGCATATGCGGTGCCTCATAGTCAGGACCGACGAGACAGGCGGGCAGGATGAGGCAAGAGAGGCTCAATAATGCCATGCGCATGAGGGATTTCCTCTGGGGTGTAGATGGGAACGTCATCATAATAAATTGTTAACCTTATCGGCAGTGCGTGTTTAGGTCAACACTATAGCCTTTTGCACGAATTGTCAAGCCAATTGAAGTTATTTAGAGTATGCGCTGAAATATATCCTTGTCTCTTGATTTGCTACGTGCTAGTATGAATTATCATGAAAATACTTGCTGCAACCGACCTTTCCGATGACACAAAACCTGTGCTCGACTTTGCTGCTCAGCTCGCACAGAAATGCCAGAGCAAAATGTATCTCCTGCACCTGCTGCCCATCCAGCTCTTAGAATCGACCAACACCATATTCGCCGATGACAATATCGGCAACCTCACCCACCAGATCAATCCCATCGAGGAGATGATGACGGTCGATGATACACTGCTCGAGATCGCCGACAACCGCACGAAGCAACTCGCCCACGAGATCAGCCGCCAGTGGCAAGTGCCCATCTACGGCAAGGCCGAGATCTCGGAGGACATCGTCAAGAGCATCCTCGACTTCTGCGAACGCCATCAGGTGGACATGTTTGTCGTGGGCAATCGCCACCACAGCCTGCTCAGCTCGCTCTTCCTCGGCGGCACTCCCGAGAAGCTCATGCGCCAGACGCGCATCCCCATGGCCATCGTTCCCTGCGATCTGGACGAGGAGAAATAATCTGCTATCATAATGAGCACCCTTCTCTTCTTTGGAGATATCGTCGGTGAGCCTGGCCGCAAAGCACTCCTGCTCGCGCTACCTGAGCTGCGAGCAGAGTTCTGCGCGAGCTTCGTCATCGTCAACGGGGAAAATGCGGCGGGAGGACGTGGGATCACGCCCAAGATCGCCCAAGAATTCCTCCGTGCGGGCATCGACGTCATCACACTAGGCGACCATGTCTGGGATCAGGCTGATCTCGTCTCGTGGCTGCCGCAGGAGCCCCGCGTCCTACGCCCGCTCAATCTCCAAGAAGGCAGCCCTGGGGCGGGCTCCGTCATCATCGACACCCCAGAGGGCAAGATCGCGGTGCTCAGCGCGCAGGGGCGCACCTTTATGCGCCCGAATGCGGAGAACCCCTTCCAGAAGCTGCTCCCCGAGTGCGAGCGGCTGCGCGAGCTGGGTGCTCGCGTGCTCTTCGTCGACTTTCACGCCGAGACCACGAGTGAGAAAGTCGCCATGGGCTACCACCTCGACGGGCAGGTAAGCGCCGTCGTGGGCACACACACGCATGTGCAGACGGCAGACGCGCGAGTATTGCCCGCAGGTACTGCGTACTTGACTGATGCAGGGATGTGCGGTACGCTAGACGGCGTGATAGGTCGCGAGGCCTCCGCTGTCCTCTCAGGACTCACGAGCGGCATCCCGGCCAAGCTCCCCATCGGGGGCTGGCCAGCACAGGTGTGCGGGGTGGCTGTGAGTGTGGACTGGGAGACGGGACGCGCGACGGCTATCACCCCCTTTAGCCGCGTGTACGAAAAACCATGAATCAAGATCGCTTTGGCGGGATCTACCGCCTCTACGGAACCACAGATACAGAACGAATCAGCCGCGCCCATATCGCCATCGTCGGCATAGGCGGCGTCGGCTCATGGGTCGCCGAGGCCATCGCGCGCACAGGCGTGGGCACCATCACGCTCATGGATCTGGACGATCTCTGCATCACCAATACCAATAGACAGATCCACGCGCATGACGGCAACTACGGCCAGATGAAGACCTCCGCCATGACGGCGCGCCTGCGCCAGATCAACCCCGAGGTCGAGATCCATGAATTGATCAGTTTTTACAAGGAAAAGACAGCCGACGAGCTCTTCTCCCTCCAGCCCGATGTCATCATTGATGCCATTGACAGCATGAAGGCGAAGGCGCATCTCATCGCCAGCTGCCACCAGCGCGGCGTCCCCCTCGTCAGCTGCGGGGGGGCAGGAGGTCGCATCGACGCCTCACAGGTACAGCTCGCGGATCTCGCACGCACGCATGGCGACCCACTTCTCAGCTCGCTGCGCAAGCAGCTGCGCCGCGATTACGAGCTACCCCTCTACGACAAATGCCCCGACATCGGCATCCCCTGCGCCTTCTCCCCTGAGAAGCCACGCTACCCCCAGTGCGACGGCAGCGTCGGCGAGAGGAAGCAAGAGGGACAGGTCGGCGGCATCGGCTGCGCGAGCGGCTTTGGCTCAGCCACGCACATCACCGCCTGCTTTGGCATGATGATGAGCAGTGCTGCCATCGCACGCCTCCTCGCCCAATAGGGGATCTTGCAAAATTAGTTTTCAGAAATTGCAGATTTCGAAAATAAGCGTCACCGCACGGCTTTTGCAGCTAATTTTGCAAGGTCCCCAATAGCGCGAGCATATCCGCAGGCAGCGGACAGTCCACGCGCAGCATCTGCCCATCACGCGGATGGGGGAACTCGAGGCTCGCGGCATGCAGCGCATGGCGAGGCAGGATCAGCGTCTGCGCCAGCTCCTCTGTCCAGCCCTCACGAATGAAGCCCAAGTAGCCCGCGCCATCCGTGCTATAGATCT
>CAYJID010000003.1:35276-38311 GCA_964370135.1 uncultured Akkermansia sp.
GTCCAGCCCTCACGAATGAAGCCCAAGTAGCCCGCGCCATCCGTGCTATAGATCTTGTCCCCCACGATGGGGTAGCCGAGGTACTCCAGATGCACACGTATCTGATGCATGCGCCCCGTGTGCGGACGACAGGCGACGAGACTCATTGCAGGGTGCCCCTGCTGCGCCGCACAGGCTTGCAGGACATCAAAATCGGTGTGGCAAAACTTCCCCTCCGCGTGGCAGCACTGACGCACGCGCACCTCGGAGTCCATGACATCCCCACGACGCAAGATCCCCTCACGGCAGCTCGCATGGAACCATGAGGGACGCCCATGCACGATGGCGAGATAGGATTTCTTCATCTCGCGCTGCTGCATCGCACGCCCCAGCGCACTCGCCGCCTCGTAATGTTTGGCCACGAGCACAATACCACTCGTCTCGCGGTCGAGTCTATTGATGAGCGAGAGAGCGCGCCCCACGGCGATCTCGTAGCAGTAGAGCTGCTGGAGTCCCTGCCAGAGGCTGGGCTCATGCTCCAGCTGCGCGGGATGCGTGAGCAGCGGTGCGCCCTTGTTCACCACCGCGACATCATCATCCTCGTAGAGCAGCTCAAAGTACTCCTCAACGGCCAGCGGAAAGCTTCTTGCCATGGATCAGGAGGGAAGAAAAATCGCGGGATCAATCGCCACCCATTCCCCCTCCTCGAGTCCCAAGGAGCTGAGCTCGAGAGAACCAATCGCCTCACGATGCAGACTCACCACAGGAGCGCCCACCTGCGCCAGCATGCGGCGCACCTGATGATAGCGCCCCTCGTGCAGCAGCAGGGTGCCCTCTGTCTGCGAGCCTTCATCCATGACGAGCTCCGCGGGTAGGCAGGGATGACGCTCGCGCTCCAGCAAGAACTCACCCGAGGCAAAGAGTGTGGCGGCATCCTCAGGGACAGGCTGCTCCGTCTGGAAGCGGTAGCGCTTGATCACATGCCGCTTCGGGCTCGTCAGCGCATGGACGAATGCCCCATCATCACTCAGCAGCAGCAGTCCCGTCGTCGCCTTGTCCAGACGCCCCACGCTCTGCACACCGCCCTTGCGACGCAGCCACTGAGCGGGCAGCAGATCATCGACGAGATCGCCCGCCTCATCGTGGCTACAGGTGTAGCCCAGAGGCTTATTGATCGCCACATAGAGCCCCGAGGGGAAGGGCACAGGCTTGCCATCGACGAGCACACCGTCGAGTTGGATTTTCTGCGCGGCGGATTTGACCGGCTCACCGAGGTAGCTCACGCGCCCTGCCTTGACCCACTGCACCGCCTCGCGGCGCGTACAGTAGCCATAACGACTCAATAATGCATCGACTCTCATCTGAAAGCTATTCTCTCAGCTTTTTTTTAAAAATCAAGGTTGAAATCACGCGACACATATGCTATATATATCACAAGCCGATGAAAAATTCGAGGTCGCGAATTCTCCCCCTCAACTTTCTCCCTTAATTTATATGATCACCTCCATCACAGAACGAGAGCTCAATGCCGAGCAAGCGGGTCTCTGGAAAAAAGCGCAACAAGCCGTCCAGACAAAAAACTACAAGTATGCCATCAGCATCCTCAAGACACTCATCAACAAAGCCCCCGGCTTCCTCGCTGGGCGCAAGGTGCTGCGCGCCTGTGCGGTCAAGGCCAGCCCCGAAGCAGGCAAAAAGGCCTCGCTCTTCGGCGGCATGCGCCTGACCACCACCCGCAAGAATCCTGAGACGACCATCGTCACCATCGAAGATGATCTGGAGAAAGACCCCTACTCCATCTCGGCGAATGAAACGCTTTTTGCCGCCGCTTGCGACCTCAACCTCAACGACCTCGCCGCCTTTGCGCTCGAGACCATCTGCGAAGGTCATCCCAGTGCGAAAAAACACCTCCACCTGCTGGCTAACCACTACATCAAGCACGAGCAATTCGCCGAAGCTGCCAGCACCTACACCCGCGTGCTGAAAATCGACCGCGCCGACCCCATCGCCATGCGCGGGGAGAAGGACTGCGCCGCTCGCGCCTCCATGAAGCAGGGGAACTGGGAAGGCTCAGGCGACTTCCGCTCCAAGATGAAGAACAGCCAAGAGACCGCCAATCTCGAGACCGCAGACAAGGTCGGTCTCACACGCGCCGAGATGGAAGAGCGCCTCGCGCAGCTCTCCGCTCAGTACGCCAATGACAACTCCAATCTCTCCATCGTGCGCGATATCGCATCGGTCTACGAGCAAATGGAAGACTATGGCAACGCCTACTCCTTCTATGCCTACGCCTTCACCCTCGGTGGTGAGGCTGACATCTCTCTGCGTGACAAGTCTCTGGAAATCCGCGAAAAAGCCTTCCAAGCTGAGCTCGACTACTACCGCCAAGTCGTCGCTGCTGATCCCAGCAACGAAGAAGCCAAAGCTATCCTCACAGCCAAGGAGCTCGAAGTCGCGCAAAACATCGTCGTGGATGCCAAGGCACGCGTAGACGCGAACCCCACCGACGCCCAGCTTCAATTCAAGTATGGTGAGGCTCTCTTCAATGCAGGCGACTTCACCGAGGCCATCCCCGCCCTCCAGCGCGCACGCAACAACCCCAACATCCGCATCAAAGCCATGCTCATGCTGGGCAAGTGCTACGCCTCCAAGAGCATGCTCGACATGGCCATCCGCCAGCTCGAAGAAGCCAACGCCGAGCTCCTCGTCATGGACGACACGAAGAAGGAAGTCGTCTACATGATGGGTCTGCTCTACGAGCAGGCTGGCAACAAGGAGAAGTCGCTTGAGAACTTCAAGTGCATCTACGAGATCGACTACGGCTACAAGGATGTCGCCCAGAAGGTCGAGTCTGCCTACTCCTAATATCTGCGTGAATGGTGTGATTGAGGTGCTTTTTAACTATGGCGTCAAAATCGCATCATGATCAAAGTCATACCTATCAAGTGAACCTTGCTTTGTCGGGTGAAGAATTCCATTTTCACCCGACAAAGCGGGTACGATTAAGGGGGCTTCTATTTTCTCGCGAGGTAAGATTTTGAGATGATTTTAGAGCT
>CAYJID010000004.1:0-38287 GCA_964370135.1 uncultured Akkermansia sp.
ATAGTATAACCGCTCTCCAAGATTTTATCAAACTTCAATATAAGAGAAGCCCCCTAGAGAGAACCTACCGTCACCAGACGGTAGGTTCTGATAAGGCGTGCTGAGAGGATGGGCGTATCAGCGCATTTTCTCCATGATCTTCTTCGAGCCGGGGAGGTGTGCCTTGAGCTGATCAATGGCCGACTTGCCTTCATTGTCCTTCAGCTTGGGATCTGCACCAGCTTCTAGCAGAGCCTCAATAAAGGCGTCGCGTCCGTCGTACTCGGGGAAGCTCTCGCAGAAGATAGATAAGACCGACTTGCCCTCATCATCCCTGGCATTGACGCGCACGCCCGCCTCGAGCAGGATGGGGATCATGGCGCTGTCAGGCTCATAGCCAGCGGCTATGTTCATCAGGCTCGTGCGTCCCTCCTCATCTCTATGCTTGGGGTCTGCGCCTGCGTCAATGAGTATCTTCACGATCTCGGGATTTCCTGAGCCCAGAGCATAGCCGAGTGCATCATAACCGTTATCGTCTTTGAGGTCCACATCAGCTCCCGCATCGAGGATGGCCTGGACGATGGCAGGATTCGCCCCGCCTCCATCGACATCGGAGCTCTCGTCGCTGCTGGTGCAGGCGCGCATGAGCACGGTGCCGCCTTCGCCGAGATTGTCACCCTCGTAGCCCGCGGGGTACTTTCTCTGATAGTTGATGTCGATGCCTTTCTCGACCATGTAGTTGAGCATTTTTACAGCATCTTTGGTATCGAGCCCTGCGAAGAGCCACATGGAGAGCAGAGAGCTGCCCTCGGCGTCGACAGCATTGATATCGCCGCCCTTCTTGAGGTAGTTTTGCAGAGCTTTCATTTTGGCGGAGGCAGAGGACTCGGAGTAGAAGCTCTCGTTGAGTTTCTCGATGAGCGCGCTATTTTGCTTTGCGAGCAGGGGGGATGAGAGCAGGAGTGCTGCTGAGAGGACGGAGGAAAGAATGGTGATTTTCATGAGTATAGTACACGTGTTGTTCGAGCGTGTTCTATTACAGTATATGACTTGTACTGAGAAGTCAATAAGAAGTATATAACAATTATATTCTGCCCATCCTCGTCTCCTAGCAGCCGCGTTTGTCGCACACAGACGCAGGTCAGAATGTGACGCTGCGCGGCGCGATATCACGTTACTCCATGGGCGGGGGGAGCGGCACTCGCAGTGCTTAGTCTGAGCCGTAGAGGGTGCCGTCTCCCCAGACGGTCATCCAGCAGTCCCACTCGTGGCGGCGGTGGTCGCGTCGGACGATCTGGTCGTCAGGGGCGAATTGCTTGCCCGTGGCAAGGATGGCATCGGCCTCGGCTTGGAGGGCTCGCTCTTCTTGGTAGCAGGAGAGCTGGGCGAGGATCACGAATGAGGCGTAGATGATGAGCCTCACCTTCCACCTCATCCAGAAGAGGGGGAGGAAGAGAAGCAGGACCCCCACCAGCAGCCCCCACCAAAATACTTCTTTGGAATAGATCTCGGGGGCGACGGCAAAGGAGCGTGTGCCTGCGATGGCGCTCTAGGAGAGGAAGAGGGCGACCACGCAGGAGATGCCTCGGAGGAAGCGCTTGGCTGTGCTGGTTTTTGCCTTTGTGGCGGCTGGTGCTGGCGCGGTTATGATGGGGTGGGTGTTGTTGATTGTTTGTAGCGGGGGATCATTGCTTTCATCAGCTCTTCTTTCTGCTTGAGGACGAGGATGAGCTCTTCATATCTCTGGGCGCTCTCGGGATGGGCAAAGCGTGCGCAGGAGGACTCGAACTGGGGGATGAATGAGATATCTGTATCACTGTGGCAGCCGTGGATGAGCATGAGTATGTAGAGGCGTACTTCGCGGCTGGGGCTCTTGAGCCAGATGAGCTCTAGCTGCTCGTAGCGTCTGCTGATGAGCATGGCAAAGAGAAAGCGTAGCTTCTCGTCATCGAGTGATGAGGTCTTGCAGAGGATGCGTGTTGTTGCTTGTTGATAGATGGGATCTGTGATGGGCTTGACGGTGCTGGCTTCTCCTTGTAGGGGGATTGCTTTTGTTTGTAGAGTCAAGAGGCGTTGGTAGATGCTCCAGCAGGTTTCGCTCTTGCTCGCGATGGCGGCGGCTGGCTGTTGCTGCTGATTCGCGAGGGCGCATGATCCTAGAATGATGGATAGGCAAAGGGGTGTGAGATGGGTTTTCATTGTATTGATAGTTTAATGATTGTTACTGTATCACGCGGTATGATTTTGAGTCAAGCAGATATCGTGTGCGCAGCTGACGCTTATTCCGTCGCTCGTGGTATGAAATCACAGTAGTCCGCAAATCTGTCCTGTGGTTTTGAAGTGCAGCTTTGCGACGTCGCGCAGTTTCTCCGCCCCATAGCGGTTGACGATTTTTTTGCCCGCCTTGATGACGAGCGATGAGCAGCCCAGAGGGAGCTTCTCATCGGCGGCGACGGAGGCCTCGCGCATCCATGAGGTGAAGCGCGCGCGCGCGAGGATGGAGGCGGCGGCGACGGCGATGTCGCTTTCTGCCTTTGTCCGCTGCTCGAGCTGGATGGGGATGGCGCGCTGCTTGAGCGCGCGCTTGAGCACCCATTCATTGGCGAACTGGTCGCTCAGGGCGCGGGGGCAGTCGGGTACCTGCTCATGGAGGCTGGCGATCACGCGCGCGTGTCCCCAGGCGAGGAGGCGGTTGAGGTTGCCTATCTCTTCATACATCTCGTTGTAGCGCGCGGGACCGATGCAGACGACGTCGTAGGCGATGCCGGGGAGCTGGCGTATGGCGGCGGCGATTTTTTGGATCTGGGCGTCGTTTTTGATCGTCTTGCTGTCGCAGCAGCCGAGCTTTTTGAGCTCCCAGGCGAGGCTGTGGTTCGTGTAGACTCCCGCGATGACGAGTGGTCCAAAATAGTCGCCTTTGCCGCTTTCGTCTATTCCGAAGTGTTCTTCACTATAGTTTTCGCTTGGGGTTAACTCTGGTGAACAATCTGATACGCATGGTTGGGCTTCTAGTTGAGGGACTCCCGTGATTTTGGGTTCGAGGGTGAATTCAACAAATTCGTCTGTCCCTGCACCCTGAATGAGTAATTTGGAGCGCTTTTCGTAATAGGCGACGGATAATTTTTGTTTCACATAGCAATACTGGGTGTGTTCTCTATTGCAACTCTCAAAGCTAGAATCGCTACCGAGTAACTCTCTGAGTTTCTGTGCTTGCTCTTTTGTCAGGACGCAGTTAAATTGGCTTCTCATTTCGCAGCAAGCTTGACGAAACTTTTAATTCAGGTCAATAAGAAAATTTATATTTTGTCATATGTCATTTATAATCATGACGAAAAAACTTTGCTTTTTTGCGAAATAGATAGAGACAAAGCCGATAAAATGGGGTATACATGAGTCAGCTTTTACAACAAGCACATCTACCAATATGGCAACTACATTAACGAAAAGAGATCTTATTAATCGCATCAGCGCCGAGAGCCCAGCTGACCTCACTCAGGGGGAAGTACATGATGTGGTACAGCGCACTATTGATATCATCGCTGAGACGCTCAGCAGTGGCAATCGTGTGGTACTGCGCAACTTTGGCACACTCCATGTGAAGGAAGTCAAGGCTAAGGTGGGACGTAATCCCAAGAACCCTGGCAAGGATGTCCCTATCCCTGCACGCAAGGTCGTCAAGTTCAAGGTCGGCAAGGAGCTCAAGGAGAGCGTTGCGAAGCTAGACTAGGCGGCAACAAAGCAATTTGTCCATTCGCGGAGTTTTCTTTAGGAGACTCCGCGCTTTTTTTGTTTAGAGCTTGATGGGGGAGGGTGGGGGATGCTATGCTAAGGATATGAAGATTTTTCCCACAGAGATGATTGTCAAGGGGGATGCGCGCATCGTCGCGGGGCTGGTTTCGTCGCTGGAGCAGCTGCGAGAGAATCAGAGCTTGGCACATGCTGATTTTTCACTACGAGCCCTTGCTGAGGAGGGGGCAGAGGGGCGCGTTTGCCTGAGTGGATGGGAGGGGGATGATGTTGTCTTTGCGGCCTTGGACTCGGAGGCATCGCGCGAGGATGGGGGAGGGGTGTGGGCTCATTATGCGAATGAGAATCACCTCTTTTTCTTGATGGCCGTGCAGCTATGGATTATCTTTGGGCGAGGCGAGAAGGGAGGGCTGCATTTTTCACTCACCGAGAGTCAGCTGAGTTTGGTGGGCGGGCGAGAATTCCCTTTGGGAGATGTGCCCATGATCCAGCGTCATGAGATTTATCAGCAATTGCTACATCAATGCGAGCAGCTCCAGCAGAGCGGCTCGGATCAGTATGCTCTTGAGCTGGTGCAGCGCGAGATCAAGGACGAGATGGATGAGCTATTCCGCTATGCGCTGAAGCTCTCTCGTCTGCGCCGTGCAGGGCTGACGCCTCAGCTCGCGCGCTCGCTGCGTCAGGCAGATGCCGGCGAGCTTACCGAGGCGCTGGCTGAGTTGGGCGAGCGGGGAGAGATTGCGGCCTTGGGGATGGACGAGCTGCCCTTTGCGATCGCGTATCATCTGCTCGATGGCTCACGCCCACGCGATGAGCGACGCGCGGCGGCTCTTGCCTGCTATGAGCGTTACTTTGCCCTCGCAGGTGCGAGTGCTCCAGTGACGAGGGAGTGTGCCGATCGCCATGATGATTGTGCCCTGCTCTGCAAGGATGGAGGCGATGTGGCGGGGGCTATCGAGCATGGCGAGGCGGCCGTTGCTCTCTACCGTCAGCTAGACGGGGCGGCGACTGATCTCGCCAATGCGCTCAATAATCTGGGCAACTTCCACAGTGAGGCGGGTGAGTACGCGCGTGCCGAGGAGGCGTACGCGCAGTGTCAGCGACTCTATGAGCTGCAGCCCGATGAGCATGTGGAGGATCTCGCAGCTCTGCATTCCAATAGGGGCTTGCTCTACAAGCAGATGCAACGCGCCGCTGATGCTGAGCATTCTTTCACCCTGGCGCGCGATCTCTATGCGCAGCTCATAGAGGGCTCGCCGCAGGATGAGCTTTTTCTCATGCACGCCGCCGTCTCAGAGGAGATGCTGGCGGAGTTCGCGCTGGCGCGTGAGGATGATCCAGCGGCGGCGGAGGCTTATCAGGGCTGC
This sequence comes from uncultured Akkermansia sp., assembly GCA_964370135.1. GTDB lineage: Bacteria > Verrucomicrobiota > Verrucomicrobiia > Verrucomicrobiales > Akkermansiaceae > Akkermansia. Next base: position 5,094 of record CAYJID010000004.1, read on the forward strand.
TGGCGCAGGATAGCTCAGCTGAAAGAGGCGGGGCACGAGGTCGCTCTCACGGATGAGATACGCATCGCGCAGGGGCTGGCTCGTGTTTCGGTGCGCCGCGGCAAGCCGGAGCAGGCAGAGAAGCTATTGCTGCGTGTGCACAGGCTTTATGAGGAGCTTGTGACGACCTACGGCAGGAGGGAGGATATTCTCTCCGATCAGGCACAGGCCTGTTGCGTGCTGGGCAATCTGCAGGATGACATGCGCAAGCACAGTGCCGCAGAGAAAAGCATGCGCCAGAGCATCGCGCTCTATGAACAGCTCACGGAGCAGAAGCCCGAGGCCTACAAGCCTGAGCTCGCGATGGTGCACTATAACCTCTCGCAGGTCTACGAGGCGACGCAGCGTGCGAAGCTAGCGGAGCGCGCGCTGCTGCGCAGCCTTCGATTGTTTGACGCGCATCTGAAGGAACACCCCGAGGGGTGGCAATTCGAGTACGCGATGCTGCTCAATAATCTCGCCGCGCATTACGGCAGGCAGGACAAGCCGCGCAAGGGCGAGGGCTACATGGAGAGCGCGGTTGTGATACGTGAGCGCATCGCGCAGCAGGACCCCGAGCGGGGGCTGCCTGTGCTCGTCGAGAGTCTCTTGAATCGCGGGGCGATGCACGCTCATAGGGGGCGGACGGAGGAGTCGATTGCCGATGGATTACGCGCCGTTAGCGTGGCGGAGCAGCTCGTCGCCTCAGATCCGAGTGAGGGGGCAGCACCGCTCGCCCTGTCTCTCATGGAGCTAGGACGCGTCTATGGCAATGCACATCGCTACGCCGAGGCGCGTGAGGTTTGGATCAGGAGTCGTGCTCTGTATGAGGAGATCTACCCCGATGCTGAGCAGCGTGAGCATAGCCCTATTCCCATGCTCACGGAGTGGATAGAGATGATCTCAGAGGAGGGTGAGTACCTGGGTGAGCGCCCGCGATTCTTTACATGGAAGAATTTGTGGCGATCGCTTCTTTTTCTCCTTGCTCTTCTATGGTTCATTGCTTTGCTCGGGCGGCTGCTGTGGGGCGTGGCGCAACTGCTATTTGATTAGAAATTTATTGCCATGAGGGCAGATTTCTAGTAGAAAAGAAGAGAGGTTATACGTTCTACTAAAATAAGGCTCTTTTTATCTCTCATGAAATCTCCCCGACGACGTCACCGTCTTGTGACAGGCTCGCTTTGCACCCTGCTTCTTTTGGGAGGCTTGGGGGGCTATGCCTATCTCTCCGCCCAATCCACTCCCTCTTCTGTGAAATCAGCTCAGAATCAGGGGAAGGGATTGATTGATACCGCGATCAATACCCAGCTCGACCAGCTGGGCTTATCCCCCGCGCCCCTTTGTGATGATGCGAGCTTCCACCGCCGTGTCTCGCTGATCCTCACGGGACGCTTGCCGAGCTGGCAGGAGGCCGAGGCCTTCATTGCCAACCCCGACAAGGAGAAGCGCGCCAAGCTCATCGACAAGCTCATGGCGAGTGAAGCCTTCATTGATTTCCAAGTCCTCAAGTGGGGTGATCTGCTGCGTATCAAGGCGGAGTTCCCCAGCAATATCTGGCCCAATGGCGTGCAGGCCTACGCGCGCTGGGTGCGCGAGCAGACGCGCGCGAATCGCCCGCATGATGAGATGGTCTACGAGCTGCTCACGAGCACAGGGAGCAATTTCCGCAGCCCTGCGGTGAACTTCTACCGAGCCTTTCAGAAGCGAGAGCCGCAGATCATCGCGGACAACGTGGCTCTGCTCTTCCTCGCCACTCCGAAGGCACCCGCCGTCATGGCGAGCTTCTTCACCCAGCTGCGCTACAAGGCCACTCGCGAGTGGAAAGAGGAGATCGTCTACATCGACCTCGATGCTCCTCTCAAGCAAAAGAAAGCCAGCATGCCCGACGGCTCCGTACTCACGCTGGAGGCAGGACGTGACCAGCGTCGCACCCTCGCGCGCTGGATCGTCGGCGAGCGTGGCAAGAGGGTGAATCGCGCCTTTGCCCGCGCCATGGTGAATCGCGTGTGGTTCTGGATCATGGGGCAGGGCATCGTCACGCCCGTCGATGACATCAACCCGAAAAACAAACCTGTCAATCCCCAGCTCCTCGATCAGCTGGAGAAGGAATTCGTCGCCTCCCACTACGATGTCCAAGAGCTGATGAAGAAAATCTTGCTCTCCGATGCCTTCGCCCGCGACTCGCGCTACGAGGGCAGCGCGGAGCAGAAGGCGCGCGCCCTCCAGCACTTCGCCTACTACCCCACGCAGCGTCTGACCGCCGAGCAGATCGTCGACGCGCTCGGCGATATCACAGGCATCTTTGACATCTACACGAGCAAGGTGCCCGAGCCCTATTCCTACTACCCCTCCGACATCCGCTCCGTGCAGCTGGAGGATGGCTCCGTGGGCTCCCCCCAGCTGGAGCTCTTTGGCCGCCCCTCGCGTGACGTGTCACTGGAGAGTGACCGTAGCAACCTTATCAATACCAAGCAGGTGCTCTATCTGCTCAACTCCGCCGCCGTGCTGGAGAAGCTCGCGGAGAGCGAGCAGCTCGCGCGCTTTGCCAAGGAGGCAGGCGAGCGCCCCGAGCTCATACGCCGCATCTACCTCATGATGCTCGGCCGCGAGCCCAAGGGCAAGGAGATCAAGATGCTGACCAAGAAGCTCTCCTCGCAGGCAGACGCGCACAAGGCGGCGCAGCTGCTCATCTGGGCACTGTTCAACAGCCCCGAATTCCTTTTTAACCATTAAAAACATCTCATTAAAATGAACCGTAAAGAATTCCTCAAGCTCGCCGCCGCGACCCTCGCCGGCGGAGCACTCGCTCCCACGCTCGCCCCGGGACAGGTCGTCAAGGAACGCCGCCGCCGTGGCTCGCATGTCGCGACGAAGGCCGCCGAGGGAGAAGCCCAATTCCCCGAGAAGAAGGCAAAGAGCGTCATCTTCGTCTTCCTCGCAGGCGGCCCCTCGCACACCGACACCTTTGACCCGAAGCCCGCCGCGGGTCGTGACATCATCGGCATCTACAAGACCCCGCTCAAGACGAACAATCCCGCGCTCGACATCAACGAGAACCTCAAGCAGCTCGCCACCGTCGCGGACAAGTACTCCATCATCCGCAGCATGACACATAGTACCAATGCGCACGAGCTCGGGCAGTACTTCATGTACACGGGGGATACGACCAAGGGGAAGATCGTCTACCCCTCCTTTGGCTCGATGATCTCGTATCTCAATCCCTCGGGCTACACAGGCATGCTGCCGCCCTACATCAACTTTGTCCGCCCTGCGACACGCTTCAACGAAGGCGGCTTCCTCGGCTCGGTGTACAAGCCACTCAACACGCTGGGCAAGCCCGAGTCCGCCTTCTTTGAGGTCGAAGGCATCATTAACCGTATGGTGAATAACAACCAGCTCACCAGCAAGCAAGACCTACTCGCCTCCGTCTGCGAATTCCAAGACGTGGAGGAGAACGCCGAGGTGGAGAAGCTAGGCAAGCTGCAGGATGAGAACTTTGAGCTGCTGCTGGGCAAGAGCCGCGATGCCTTTGACCTCAAGAAAGAGGACCCACAGCTACGCCAACGCTACGGCATGAACGACTTTGGCCAATCCTGCCTCGCCGCCCGCCGCCTCGTCGAGTACGGCGTGCCCGTCATCGGCGTCACCTACCATGGCTGGGACACGCACAAGGAGCATTTCAAGCGCATGAATCAGCGCCTCGGCACGCTGGATCAGGGGCTGGCTACGCTGATCTCCGATCTGGATGAGAAGGGGCTGCTGGAGAGCACGATTGTGGTCTGCGGCGGTGAATTCGGCCGCACGCCCGAGATCCTCTGGGCACCTCCTTGGAATGGCGGGCGCAACCACTTTGGCTCGGCCTTTAGCTACCTCGTCGCTGGCGGTGGCTTCAAGGGGGGCGAGGTGCTGGGCAAGACTGACGCACGCAGCGAGACCGTCGCCGAGCGTCCCGTCTACCCCGCCGACCTCATCGGCAGTATCTATGAGCTCATGGGCATTGACCCCTTCCAGAAGATCAAGCACCCGCTGCATGGTGAGCTGCCCATCCTCCCCGCCCTCGCGCTGGAGGATCAGAGCGCAGGACTGCTGCGCGAGCTCTACAAGCATACAGAAGGAGGAGACCTCGCATGAGACCAGCCTCTCTCCTCGCCAGCATGGCGACCCTGCTCAGCGTCTGCGGACTCACGCAGGCGCAGGGGCAGAAGACCTACATCGGCTACGCCTACCCCACAGGCGGCGCGCAGGGCGATAGCGTCGTCATCACACTAGGCGGGCAAAAGATCTCTGATGCGAAGCGCGTCATCGTCAGCGGTGGCGGCGTCACCGCTGAGATCCTCCCCCCACTCGTCGACCCCAATCAAAAAGGGAAAAAGAAGAAAAAGCGAGGCAAGAAAAAGATCATCACCGATGAGGACAACATGCAGATCGCCGATCGCCTCCGCGTGCGCCTCAGCATAGATGGAGATGCGCAGATAGGACTGCGCGACCTGAAGGTCGTCGGCGCGCGCGGCGTGGTGTCCAATCGCCTCTTTTTCGAAGTGGGGCAGTTCCCGAACACCGTTGAACGCGAGCCCAATGGCTCGCTCGCTGAGGCGACGCCCGTCCCTCGTATCCCCACCGTGCTCAATGGACAGGTGGAGCGCGGCGGGCGCGATTGGTTCCGATTCACCGCGAAGAAGGGGCAGCATATCGTCGCCGCGGTGAAGGCGCAGCAGCTCGTGCCCTTCCTCGCGGATGCCGTCCCTGGCTGGTTCCAACCTGTGCTCGCCCTCTACGACGCGCAGGGACGCGAGGTAGGATTCTCCGATGACTACCAGCTGCGCCCCGATCCCACCATCGTGTACAAGGTGCCCGCCGATGGGGAATATTATCTGGAGATCAAAGACTGCATCTACCGCGGGCGTGAGGATTTTGTCTACCGCATCGCATTGGGAGAAATCCCGCACGTCAGCTCTGTCTTCCCGCTGGGTGGGCAGGCGGGCAAGTACGTGAAGCTCCAGCTCATGGGTGTCAATCTCAAGAACAAAACACGCCAGATCAGCGTGTCCAAGAAACTAGGCCGCAAGAGCGTGCCTCTGAAGGGTGACGACGGCTTCGTGACCAATGAAGTGCAGCTGGAGGTCTCCGATGACAAGGAGATCGTCGCCTACAAGGACGCAGGCGAGACGAAGAAGCAAGCCGTCAAGCTCAAGATGGGCGAGGTGTACAATGAGCGCATCATGCACGACTACGACCAAGACTGGTTCAAAGTCGAGCTCAAGCGGGGCAAGAAGCTCAAGTTCGACGTCCTCTCACGCCGCCTCGGCTCTCCCCTCGATGCCGATCTGCGCCTCTACAATGAGGCGGGCAAGCAGCTCGCCGCTTCCGATGACGTGGAGGACGACCGCGAGGGACTCATGACGCACCACGCAGACGCGCAGCTGGACTTCACCGTCCCACAGGATGGTACCTATTATTTGCGACTCACCGATGCGCAGAACAAGTATGGCGCAGACTACGGCTACCGCCTCCGCTACTACGACAGCGAGGAGGACTTTGCGCTGAGCATGAGCCCCTCCGCCATCTCCATCCCCAGTGGCGGGACGGCGCATTTCACCGTCTTCCCCGTGCGCATGAATGGCTTCCGCCGCCCCATCACGCTCTCCGCTCTCAACCTGCCGAGGGGCTACACCCTCAGCGAGGGGGTGCTGCGCGGGCAGATGAAGGCGATGAAGATGAGCATCACCGCTCCTGCTGGGGCGAAGACCGGTCCGCTGAACTTCAAGATCAAGGGCACGGCCTCCCTGCGCAGCGGTGAGAAGCTGGAGCGCGTCGCGGCACCAGCCGAGGAGATGATGCAGGCCTTCTTCATCACGCATCTGCTGCCCATTGACGAGTTCCGCGTCGATGTGACCGAGCCCGCGCCCTTCCGACTGGAGGTCGTGAATACTGGCAAGCCCATCCAGCTCAAGGGCAAGACTCAGGGCGTGCCCCTGAGGCTGCGCATCATCCGTGATGCGGGCTTTGATAAGACCGTGCAATTCACCGTCAAGGGACCCAAATGGATCAAGGGCTCCTACGTGACAGCGGGGCCCGATGACAAGGAGGTCGATATCATGCTCACCTGCGATCGCTGGAGACGCCCCAATGTGCCTGTCAGCATCCACGTGGTCGCCATGGTCGAGGCCAAGACGATCAAGGGCAGGGTAGGCGGCAAGCGCAATCAGGTCGCCACCTCCGCCTCCGTGATCACACCCTTCATCAAGCTGCTCACCCCGAGCACTCCCGATCCCAGCCCTCAGCAGAGGAAGAAAAATAAGAAGAACAACACCAACTAAGCCCCCCCCTCATGTTCCCCTCTCTCCATCCCATCTACCTCTGTCTCCACCCCGCCTACGCACGCTGCCGTGCCGAGTGTACTCACTTCTCGCTGCCCGATTCCCCCGTGCAGGACTGGATGCTCATGCTGCATGTCAGCGAGGCGCGCCGCGAGGATTTTTCCTCACAGCTGCGCAGCCTGTTGGATGCGTGGGCGGTTTTTTGCTCTGACTATCCCGACGCGCAGCCTGTCTTCACCCGCGTGCTGCTCAGCGACGCGGCGAACCAAGAGGCACTCGCCCGTGCGCTGCTCCCCGAGGACATGGGGGCGCTCTCCCTCATTGAGCAGCCCCCGCTGGACGGGACACGCGTCGCGCTCTGGATCTACTGCCAGAGCGGGATCGTGCGCCAGCGCGGTGCAGATGGCTCGCTGAGCTACGAGCTCGGCGGCGTCACGCATTTCTGGACGGCCTCGGCTCGCGAGATGCAGGGCGATGCTTGTCAGCAGTGCCAGCGTCTCTTTGAGGATTATTCCCAGCAGCTCGAATCACGCGGCGGCACTCTCTACGACCATGCCGTGCGCACATGGCTCTTTGTCCAGAATGTGGATGCGAACTACGCGGGTGTTGTCGAGGGGCGCAACCGACATTTTGACGAGAAAAATCTCGTCGTCGGCGAGCACTTTATTAGCAGCACGGGCATCCAAGGCCGCAGCGAGCGCACGGAATCGCTCGTGCAGCTCGACGCCTATTCTATCATTGGTCTCCCGCCGGAGGATATCCAATTCCTCTACGCGCCGACGCATCTGAACCCGACGCATGAATACGGCGTGCGCTTCGAGCGCGGCACGACGGTACGCGTCGGTGATCGCCGCTATTCCTATATCTCAGGCACAGCCAGTATCGACAACAAGGGGGACGTCGTCCACGTCGGTGAGATCATCCCCCAGACGCAGCGTATGTGTGAGAATGTCGCCATGCTGCTCGCCGAGGTCGATGCCGATCTCTCCGATATCGCCCAGATGTTTGTCTATCTCCGTGATATAGCAGATTATGAGATCGTGCGCTACATGTTTGATGCGCGCTTCCCCGATATTCCCAAGGTGATCTTGCTTGCCCCTGTCTGCCGCCCTACGTGGCTCATCGAGATGGAGTGCATTGCGATCCATCGCTAGGGTAGGGGAGGCACAATGATAAACGATGCCTCGGACGAGCTCTTTTTGTCCGAGGCATCGCTGATTCGGCAGAAATCATTCTGGACACTCTCCTAGTCTCGTGGTAAAGTGAGCGCATGCCCAAGGTAGCCCTTCTACAGCAGCCCGCTTTTGCCTCGGTGGAGGAGAATAAAGCCACGCAGATACGCGCGATTCGAGAAGCCGCCGCAGGTGGTGCGAATATCATCTGTACGCAGGAGATGTGTACGACGCTGTACTTCTGCCGCACGCAGGATGTCGATCTCTTTGATACCGCCGAGTCCATCCCCGGAGCATGGACAGACGAGCTCTGTGTGCTCGCCCGCGAGCTGCATGTGGTGCTGGTCGTCGCAGGCTTTGAGAAGCGCGCCACAGGGCTCTACCACAACACGGCTTGGGTGATTGATGCCGATGGGAAGTTCCTCGGTAGCTTCCGCAAGATGCACATCCCCCAAGATCCTGGATTTGAGGAAAAATTCTACTTCACCCCCGGCGATCAGGGCTACAAATGCTTTGATACGCGCTACGGCCGCATCGGTGTGCTCATCTGCTGGGATCAGTGGTACCCCGAGGCCGCACGCCTGACGGCGATGCAGGGAGCCGAGATTATTTTCTACCCCACGGCCATCGGCTGGATTCCCGGTGAGGAGGAGCTCTACACCGCCCAGCACTGCGCGTGGGAGACGGTGCAGCGCGGCCACGCGGTGGCGAATACCTGCTACGTCTGCGCGGTGAATCGCTGCGGCGTGGAGGGGGAAACCACCTTCTGGGGACAGAGTTTTGTCGCCGACTACTGCGGACAGATTGTCGAGAAAGCTCCCGTGGAGGATTCCTGCATCCTCTACGCTGACCTCGATCTCAAGAAGCTCGAAGACCACCGCCGCATCTGGCCCTTCTTCCGCGATCGCCGCATTGATTCCTACGAGGGGATCACGCAACGCTGGGGAAAATAATTTTTCATCTTCCCCATGAACGAGCCCTCCGACCAGCGTCGCCCTCAGCAGCCCCAACAAGCCGCCTCTGCACCGAAGCCCGCGAAGCCTTCGAAATCACCCAAGGCACCGAGGCCACCGAGGCCACCGAGGCCACCGAGAGAGCCGAGAGCTCCAAGAGAGCCTGAGGCCAAGAGGACATTCACCTACCCCGATCTCCCCATCGCGCAGCGACGCGGCGAGATCATGGACGCGCTGCGCCAGCATCAGGTGCTCATCGTCGTGGGTGAGACCGGCAGTGGCAAGACCACTCAGCTGCCCAAGATGGCGCTCGAGGTCGCGGGACGCCGACGCGGCAAGGTGGGCTGTACGCAGCCACGCCGACTCGCCGCCGTCGCCGTCGCGCGCCGCATCGCGGAGGAGGTGGGCTGTGAGCTGGGCGACTATGTGGGCTATCAGGTGCGATTCGACGACAAGAGCACGCGTGAGACGAAGCTCAAGCTGATGACAGACGGTATCCTGCTCGCTGAGACGCAGGCCGATCCCGAGCTCAAGCACTACCACACCATCATCCTCGACGAGGCGCATGAGCGCAGCCTCAATATTGATTTCCTCCTTGGCTACATGAAGCTGCTGCTGGAGCGACGCTCTGATCTCAAGCTCATTATTTCCTCGGCGACGATGGATGCGGCCGCCTTCTCCGACTTCTTTGCCGGAGCGCCCATCATCCACGCCGAGGGGCGCACCTACCCCGTGGAGATGCACTACATGCCCGCGCGCCACGAGGAGGAGGAGCTCGACTCCCACGTCTGCCGCGCGGTTGAGTGGCTCTCTAGCTATGATGAGAAGGGGGACGTGCTCGTCTTCCTCCCCGGTGAGCGCGAGATTCGCGACTGCGCCGACGCGCTGGAGAATATGAATCTCCCGCGCACCGACATCCTGCCCCTCTTCGCCCGCCTCGGTCTGGGCGAGCAGCAGCGCATCTTCCAGCCCAGCTCCTCAAGCCGCCGCATCGTGCTGGCGACGAATGTCGCGGAGACCTCGCTGACCATCCCCGGCATCATCTACGTCGTCGACAGCGGGCAGGCGCGCATCAGCCGCTACCTCCCAGGTCGACAGATCCAGCGTCTGCAAATCGAGCGCATCTCCAAGGCGAGCGCGCGTCAGCGCGCGGGTCGCTGCGGTCGTGTCTGTGAGGGCGTCTGTATCCGCCTCTACAGTGAGGAGGACTTTGATTCGCGTGACGACTTCACCGACCCCGAGATCAAGCGCAGCGCGCTCGCGGGCGTCATCCTGCGCATGAGCGACCTACAGCTGCCGCCATTGGGAGAATTCCCTCTGCCTGATCCCCCCAGCGCGAGGCTCATCAACGAGGGCTACCACTGCCTACGCGAGGTCGGCGCGCTCGACCGCAAGGACAAGCACCAGCTCACGCCCATAGGCAAGGAGCTCGCACGCCTCCCCCTCGACCCACGCCACGGCCGCATGCTCATCGAGGCGAAGAAGGAAAAAGCCCTCCCCGAGCTCCTCGTTATCGTCTCCGCACTCAGCATCATGGACCCGCGCGAGCGACCCAGCGAGCAGGCGGCGAAGGCGGACCAAGCCCACGCCCAGTGGCGCAGTGAGGAGAGCGACTACCTCTCCATCCTCTCGCTCTGGCGCAGTGCTGCCGAGTTCCAAGAAGGCCGCCGTGGCTGGAAGCGAAACCAACTGCGCCGTTGGTGTCAGAAAAATTTTATTAGCTACCTGCGTATCATCGAGTGGCACAACCTCGTGCTCGACCTCGCAAGCACCCTCGCCCAGAGCCTGCGCTGGAAGATCCCCGCCCTGCCCGCCGAGTCTGAGCAGGCCATCCCCGCCATGATACACCGCAGCATCCTCGCGGGAGCTCCCCTGCAGGTCGGTGTCTACCGCCCCGAGGAGAAGAACTACCGAGGCACAGGCGGGCGCGAGTTCGCCATCTTCCCCGGCTCAGGACTCTTCAAGCGCAAGAAACGCCCCGAATGGATCATGGGCAGTGAGCTCGTCGAGACCACGCGCCTCTGGATGCGCCGCTGCGCGGTGCTCGAGCCCGTCTGGATCGAGCAGATCGCCCCCCAGCTCTGCAAGTACCACGCCTACGACCCCCAGTGGGACGAGACACAGGGGCAGGTATTCGCCAAGGAGAGGGTGAACTGCGGCGGCCTCACCATCATTGATGGCCGACGCATCAGCTACGCGCGTGTGAATCCCGCAGGCGCGCGCGAGATCCTCATCCGAGACGCCATCCTCGGCGACAAGCTCAAGGACAAGAACGCGCCCTACCTCCGCCACCTGCGCCGCATGCAGGAGGAGGTGAAGGACATCGAGGCAAAGCTGCGCCGCCGCCACCTGCTCTGGTGCAGTGAGGGGGTGTTTGCCTTCTTCGACCGCCTCCTACCCGCCGACATCACGAGTGCAAAGGCGCTCCAACGCTGGCGCGATCAGGAGGAGAAAAAGAACAAGAAAATCCTCTTCATCCCCCGCGACGAATGCGTCTACCCCGGTGAAGATGAAGTGCCCAAGGAATTCTACCCCGACGAGGTCTATTCTGCGACGGAGCCCGACACGCGCTATCCTGTCTACTACAGCCACGACCCAGGGGCGGCCGACGACGGGATCACGCTGGGCGTGCACATCGACCAGCTGCCCAGCTTCCCCGACTGGCTACTCGGGTGGAATGTCCCCGCGCATCTGCCCCACCGCGCCGAGATTCTTTTACGTTTGCTGCCGAAGGATATACGCGTCTTCATCCAGCCTCTCGGTCAGGCGGCCGAGGACTTCGCCGAGCTCTGGTATGACCGCGCGCCCGATCGCCCTGTCGAGCAGGCACTCGCCGAGTTCGTCATGAAGCGCACAGGAGGGGAAAAACTCTGCCACGCGCGCCAATTCGAGGGTGCGCCCAATTTCTCCCAAAAGCTCCTCCCTGAGAACGTGACCAAGATCTGGGTCTACGATGAGAAAAATAAAGAACTCGCCTTTGGCAGCGACATAGACGCCATCCGCGAAAAGCTCCAATCCTACCGCGAGAAACGCTTCGAAAAGCAAGCGGCGCGCGAGCAGAAAAAGCATTTTTCTGATAGCCCCATGACGCGCTGGGACTGCGGCGATCTACCCCAGCAGCTCCCCATCGGGCAGTCCATCGGCTACCCCGCTCTCTGTGAGGAGAGTGAGCGCGCGGTGCGCGTGCAGGTCTTCACCGACCCCGCTGAGGCTGCCGCCGCACACCGACAGGGCATCATACGCCTCGCGCTGCTGCGCCACGGTGACTTTGTCAACCACTTCCGCAAATCGCAAAAACTCCCCATCACCGACATGGAGGAGCGCATGGCACTGAGCACGCTAGGCTGCAATCCCAAGAGCAACATCCCCGAGCTCATCGTCTGCGCCATGGAGGGTGCGATGCACCTCGGCGCGCAGCCGTTGCTCATGGGAGATTGCAAGCTGCCGCGCACGGCCGAGGAGTTCGACCGCGCCTGCCTCCAGCTGAGAGAAAAACTCTTTGACATGCTCAAAGGCCCACTCGCGCGCCTCTGGACACGCCTCGTAGAAACTGATAAGGCCGTACGCCTCTACGCGCTGACCGCGGGGCGCGATCGCTTCGCAGCCCAGATCGCAGAGGAGCTCACGCGCCAGTGGCAGTGGCTGACACGCCCCGGTTTCCTGAGTAGCGGTGGTTTTGCGCGTCTCACCGACACCGACCGCTTCCTGCGCGGCATGCTGGAGCGACTCAAGCGTATCAAGGAGCAGCCCGCCGCCCGCGAGCTCGACCGTATCAAGCAGCTCAACGACGCGATCGGCTTCTACTACAGCCTCCCCGAGCTCATCGCCAACCGCGAGAAGGGTAAAGCAATCCCGCCAGCTCTACTCGACTATGGCTACATGATAGAAGAATTCCGCCTCTCCCTCTTCGCCCCCACCCTCGCGGTAAAGGGACGCTCGTCTGTCAAGAAACTCGCAGAGAAACGCCCGTTCTAGGTTAGTTTTCAGTAACAATTAAATTATCTTCGATCGCATCTTCTTTATTCAATACGCGCGCTACGATCTGACTGTTTGTGAAGCCGTACTCAAGAAAATTTATTTCTTTCATCAATTCGTCTTTGAACATATCCGAAAAAGGGTCTAAATATTCTTCGGGTATATCTGGAATAACGAGATAGAGAGCGAGCTCAACTTGATTAAGAAAAGGTTTTTGGAAATCAGCAGGGATGTTAGGAGTTATCCTTTCGAAGCGACCTAAGCATGACACAAGCAGTAGGGGGAGACTGTTAGCGAATTTGGGTATGATAGGGTCAAAGCAATCACTCCCTCTTTTAATCGACGATTTAGCTTCTAGAAAAAGTAACTGTGTTGTGCCTTTTCTGCGTCTCAAGAGAATAAATTCAACGCGATTTAAGCCTTTAAGAAAATGAGTTTCCTTTTCGATCAAAAAGCATGACTCCGAAGAGAACTTACCAAAAGTCATTCCTGATTCTCTAATGGTAATATCATTCTTCATTTAAAAAGGAGCGCTTGAACAAGTTGATTGATTCGTCAATGATCCCATTCTTCGGCAGACCATCGGTGAGCAGACAGCCTTGCTCCCAAGAGCCACTTTCACTCGTGAGAAAGACGGGGATAGGTAATGACTTCTCTTTAGCGATGAGAAGAAGTTTTTTGACTACGAAGTAGGAATGCGACGCAAGAAAGAACTGTATGCCAGACTCGGCGAGTAAGGTTACAATATCGAGCAGCTTGCTAATTGCTGTTGGGTGTAGTGCCGACTCGGGCTCATCAATAAAGATGATTGATTCTTTGGATAGGAACCGATTGCCAAGTAAGGTGTCAAGCATCGCAATTTTTTTAATCCCTTCAGCGGTGACCATAATTGAGTACTTGCTATTACCTTTTCTATAGAACCAAGTGAGGTTATCAGAGTCAAATTCGACCTTGCCGTCAAACATTTGTTCAAGCTCTTTACGTGACTGGGCAAAGTTCCCTACATTCTTACCCTTTTGCTTTACACGGAGGAGCGCCATGACGAGATCTGAATAAGTAGCGTCAAAGCCAAATTCTTTCTCTTCGATTGCGGAGCGATGAATAACTCGGAACAGTGAGAGCACCTCTTTTGGAGGGAGGAAAACCGAATTAGCTATTCTTTTATGTAGATTATTGTGACAAGTAATTATTTTCTTCTGCGTATCGCGTCCGAATTGATATGTGAGCTGCCTTTCCGCAAAGGTTATCTTGAACTCTAGCTTATTTCCTTCCCCCTTACGGACGAGATCACCGATGCGATCCACTTGAAATGTTCTATAGAGTTTTTCGCTTAGAAGCTCTGAGAAATCAGCATTATGATTGCCACGTTGCGCTTCTTCGTGACATTTGATTGCACTATAAAGTGCTTTCAGTAACGAAGTTTTACCTGAGCTATTCTCTCCGATGATGAGATTGATATTTCCCAATCCCTTTGCTTGAGCATGCGTGATAGGACCAAAATTTTTGATGTCGAATTCCTTAATCATCTTTCTTTTCTATTCAAATATCGCTTTATTGATCTGCTTAGCTATAGAGTAGCTGTGCGGGGCGATTTGTCAAGGATAATTGCTTTAGCAAGGCAGCCTTGTTCCTGCGCATGTCTATTTCTCAGGGATGTCTATCATCGCTTCACCTCCGAGGGTGCGGAGGTAGTTGATGGGGGAGATGGCTGTGAGACGGCAGGGGAAGCTGAGGATGAAGATGCTGAGCACGGAGGCGTATGAGCTCAGGAAGAGCGCGTGGTCGTAGCTGAGGAATGAATCGGCATCCGTCGAGGCGAGGGATAGCAGCGCGTAGAGAGGGTGCGGGAGTAGCAGGATGAGAAGGCTGGTGAGCCTACTCCAGCGCGTCAGCTTGCGGCGTGCCTGTGCGATATCATCACGCCACCCAGAGAGCCCAATGAAGAAGAGGGCTACGGCGAGGAAGGCGTGGAACCACAGCTCATTGACCAGCCAGAGCAGGATGAGGGTGAAGAGCATCGCCTCGTAGAGCTGCGCGCCGCCCGATAGATGATAGAGGGCGGCGGCTAGGCCGAGGCTAGCGGTGTAGCTGAGCAGGTAGCGCAGGGGCTGAGGCATGGCTAGGTGGCTGGGTTGGAGAGGCTTTGCCTGTGAGCTCACGCGCGGCGGCGCCGGCGTGAGCAGAGGGCGGTGAGAGCGAGCAGACTCAGTGTCGCGGTGCTGGGCTCGGGGACGGGCTGCACGCTAAAGAGTAGTCCTCCGTCGTGCTCAAAGACCTGCAGGGGCTGGAATGCCTTGCCATTCACGCTGATGAGTAGATCTGTCGTGAGCTCAAAGCTGTCGCTGAGCGTGGTGACGGCGTCATCGTTGAGATCACGCCACCAGATACCCGCCGTGGGGGCCTCCTCAAGCGCGGTAAAGAAGCTCTTGCTCGCTGAGTCGTCTGCGGTGATATGCAGGGTGAAGCTGCCTTCGAGCTTCTCCACCTCGGCGGAGACGAGTAGCTCAAGCGCGTTGATCGTGGCTCCGTCGGCGAGGGCGAGCGCATCGTGGTACTGCACCTGATCTCCCGCGAGCTCGACGGTGCCGTCTATCAGGGTGACGGCGGCGTTGTTGATGCTGTTGGCCGCATCACCGAGTATCTTTGCCTGTGTGCCGAGTGTGACGCCATGCAGGATGTTGGTCGCATGGAGCTCATCGCTGAGGGTGCTCTGCTCATTCATCTGGAGTGTCGCGTTGATGGTCGTGCCTTGCGCGATTTGGATGACGCCCTGTCCTGCGCTGGTGATGTCGTTGGAGAGCTCCCCAGAGGTGAGGGTGATCTTGCCACTGTTGGTGATCACATTGGAATCATGGGTGCTGCCGAGTGAGGAGGCGGAGGCGATCAGTGTGCCTGCCTCCATCACGTGGAGACTTGATGCGCGCAGGTCGGCGACTGAGGCTTCTACCTGCTGTGTCTTGCCGTCCGCGAGCGTGATGCTGCCGCCGGCGTAGCTGCCTAGCTCGAGCGTGCCGCCGTGGACATTGATGGTATGATGCTCGACGATGTTGTTGAACTCCACGGTCGAGTGAGCGAGCGTGCCGCTGCGATCCAGGGCGTTGCCCTTTCCGTCGCGACCGTCGTTGACGTTGATGATCTGGTTGTCAACATCGCTTGTGCCTCCACTGATGCCATCGTTGACGATGATGCGCTGCTCGCCGTACGCATTCATTGAGAAGGTGGCGGTTATTTGTTTCCCTTCATAAAAGCTAAAATAGCTGTTGCTAAACAGGGCGCTGGATGTGCGTACACCGTTGAGCTCTGAGTAGTTGCCTGTGAAGTTGACGCTACTCTCTAGGGCGACGATACCTATCGTGCCCTCATTGCGTATCGCGCCCCCTATGCTCGATGCATTCGCCGAGGTGGAGGTGGCGGAGGTGTAGTTGCCGTAGAAATTGCCCGTGAGCTGCGCGATGATATTATCTGTGGTGAGCGCACCACCCTGAGCCTCTACCGTGCTACCGGCCGTGGAGCTAGCGGTCACATAGTTGCCGATGAAGTCAGCCTTGATGACGCCGATCTCTGTGGCGGCATAGATCGCACCGCCATAGGCCATGGCGCCAAGGAAGCTAAAGGATTCATTGCTTGCTTCGGCGTAGTTGGCGGTGAAGGTGCCCGTGATGTTTCTGATGATTGGGGTCTCATTGCGCGCGAGCATGTAGAGGGCTCCTCCATTCGCAGTGGCGTTGCCCGTGACGGTGTTCGAGTCTGCGTAGTTGCGCGTAAAGTTGGCCTCGATGGAGTCGATCGTGCCATCGAGGCTGTAGATGGCCCCACCGTAGACGAGCGATGAGCCTGTGGCGACGTCTGCTCGGCTGTAGTTGCCCTCAAAGCTGCCCGTGACGGATTGCAGCGTGCTCTCCGAGTTGTGGAGAGCGCCGCCATAGGCGCGCGCCGATGAGGAGTTCACGGCTGTTGCAAAGACGTAGTTGTTCGTAAAGGTGGCATGGATGCTGGTGCTTGTCTTGGACTCAGAATTGTAAATTGCTCCACCATAGGCGTAGCCTGCTAGACTGTTGTCGATATGAGCTTCTGCGTGGTTGCTCTCGAAGGAGGCTTGGATCGTGCTGACGCTTGCTTGGTATTGGTAGATTGCGCCACCGTAGGCATCGGCGGTGCCTCTTGCGGTGCTCGACGCATGCACCGAGTTCTGCGAATACTCTCCTTCTATCCTCGTCGTGATTGTCCCCCCATTGAAGAGTCCACCACCGTAGGCGCGGGCTGAGCCCCCAGCTGTCGCATGCGCTTCTGCGGTGTTGCCCTCGAAGATGGAATAGAGTGACGAGAGCTGATTCATATGGGCGAACGCGCCCCCCTGACTGACTGCTGTGCCCGATGCTGTGCGGGCTTCACTGCTGTTGTGCAGGAAGGTAGACGTCACCACGGCTATCGTATCCGAATTGAAGAGTGCACCGCCATAGGCGTTCGCGATGCCTGCGTTATTGCTCGAGATCGCGCTATTCTCGCCATATGTGCCATTGACGCTGAGGATATAACCTCCAACGGCGTTCGCGACGGCTCCTCCGAGAGAATAGGCTGTCCCCGAGCTCATGTTGCTGAGCGCCTCATTGCCTGCAAAGTCGCTGGTGAGTCTATCGATGGTGCCTGTATTATTCAGCGCACCGCCTGCCGAGTAGCTTTGCACGGAGGCGGAGGCGGAGGTCGAGTTGTCGCTGAAGTCGCCGTAGATGTTCTTGATATGTCCTGTATTGTTGATGCCTCCACCGTAGGCAAAGCCCGTGAGCGCGGAGCTAAATCCCGTCGCCGTATTGCCCGAGACGGTTCCTCTGATATGATCAATGGTGCCCTCATTGTACAGCGCGCCGCCGTAGGCTCCGGCTCCGTTGGCGCTGTTTGTGAGCTCTGATGAGGCGTAGGCGCGGTTGCGCAGCAGGTCACCTGCGAGCTCGCTTATGCTGGATGTATTGTAGATAGCCCCGCCAAAGGCGCTCGCCGCGCTGTTGTCTGACGGATGTTTGGCTGCCGTGTGGTTGATGGAGGTAGCGGAGGCGAGGTTGCCGATGAAGTCGGAGTAGAGTGTCCCCATCGTGCCCTCGTTGCAGAGTGCGCCACCTGTGGCTCCCATGGTGTAGTTGCCATTCCCATGGGCGAGGGTGGCGTTGCCGACAAAATGCCCCGTCGTCGTCAGAATATCGCCTTCGTTGAACAGAGAGGCAAAGACTCTTATCGTGCCCTCAATCGCGTCGGGATCAATGAGCGCGCGCACGATATTGCCGACGAAATCTCCCGTGATATCCTCTTGCCCTGCCTCCTCGGTGTGGAGCATCGCTGAGGCTGGGGCGTCCAAGCCGACGTAGCTCTTTTCCGCCGCCGCTGTCGTCTCCGTGTTCGTGCGTGCGATAACGTCGGCGAGGCTCTCCTCATCTGTCGCCACGAGGGCGGAGTCTGTCTCATCGCTCCAGACAAAGTAGCTCGTCGATAGTGTGCCTGTGATATCTCCTAGCTCTTTGATATCAAGCTCGTAGTAGACAGGGGAGAACGTCTGCGCAGTCGCGTCGTAGACGTACTTCGTAATGGTGTACTCACCGGACATCGGCACCTCTGAGAGGCTATAGGCGGCGTCGATGAGGCTGGGGACGGCTAGGGTTGTCTTGTCGGGGGCGATGGCTGCGGCATGACTCGTCGCACTGCTGCCTAGGGTGACGGTGCAAAGGCTGGCGGCGAGGAGCACACGGCGCAGGGATGGGGGAAGGTGAGTTTTCATAATGAGCGCAGATGGGAGCTTAGGAATTATATTATCATTTGGTAAATAAAAATACAAATAAAAACACGCATCGTAGAGAGACTTTTTGCTTGTTGTCAAAAAGCCTCTCCTATTGATGAGGGGGAGCTGTGCTGGATAGATGGATGTGTGCTGCTTTTTTCACCTAGCAGACCTGTCGGCGGCGGCGCAGCAGCATGGCTGAGAGTGCGAGCAGGCTCAGTGTCGCGGTGCTGGGCTCGGGTATCGTGCGTGTCGTCGTCAGGAGGAGTCCACCCTCATGCGCCACAGCCTGTGTGGCGGTGAGCTGCTGTCCATTGAGGGTGATGATGATGTCATCGGTGAGGTCTATGCCTGCATCGAGGCTCATTGCTGACAGCGCGCTGCTGTCCTGCAACCAGATGCCCTGGAGCTGCTCGGTCTCTAGCCCTGCAAAGAAGGCATCGGCAATCTCCTGCGTGAGGTCGATACGCAGCGTGAGGCTCTGCTCGATGGAGGCGATGTCAGCGAGCACGCCTGCGGTGAGGTAGCTCACGCCACTGGCAGCATCGAGTGTCATCGCGCTGTCGATCTCGACCTCCAGCGTGCAGCTCTCTAGCACGAGGTCAGCGCTTGCGTTGGTGCTCGCGTCGTAGTCTGTGATCTGGGCCATGCTGCCGAGTGTGACGCTCGTCAGGGTGCGCAGATCGCCGTCTTCGTTGGTGATACCTCCTGTGGTCTTGAGCGTGAGAGCACTATTCAGCGTCGAGCCCGCATGGAAGACGATACGGCTCTGCTCATCCATCTGCAAGGCGCTCTCGAGTGTCGCGCCTGCATGGAGCACGATGCTGCTCGAGCCCTTCATCTCGGGGGCGGTGTTGAAGACCGCCTTTCCATAGATCTCGATGCTGCTGCTATCGTTCATGGTCAGGGCTGCATCCAGCGTCACTCCATCGCGGATTTCGATGCGTCCTGAGTCATTCGTGTTAATCGCATGGCTCAGTGTGCCTGAGGTCAGCTCGATGGTGCCGCTATTGCTAATCGTTGTATCAAGGAGAATATCATCAGGGTCATTTGTCCCGAGATAGCTCGCATCAGTCGTCACGCGCCCATCTGCGAGGACAGAGAGGTCGGAGTAGTAGAGGAGAGCCGATGAAGCCCCGACCTGCTGCGCCTCGCCGCCTATGGTGATGGTACCTCCTGCATAGCTGCCGAGCTTGAGCGTACCGGCATGGACGGTGATCGTCTGATACTCGACGCGATTATTAAACTCGACGGTGGAAAACTCAGAGCCCGCTGAATCGATCTGTTTATTCCCCCCATTCAACCCGCTGTTAATCTCGATGTACTGTTTGACGTCGAGTGGCACCGCGCCGCTGATGCCGTCATTCACAATGATGCGGTGCGTGTCATAGGCGTTCATTCTGAGTGTGGGCGTTGATTCCCCTGCCAGCCAGTCAAAGTAGCTTTCATTATAGATCGCGTTGGACACCTTGTTCCCATCCTTGATGCTGTAGTTGCCCGTGAACTCCATGTTCTGATCTATCGCGAGGAGTCCGAGGTTGCCTCGGTTGGCGATCGCTCCACCTGAG
Organism: uncultured Akkermansia sp.; assembly: GCA_964370135.1. Classification (GTDB taxonomy): domain Bacteria; phylum Verrucomicrobiota; class Verrucomicrobiia; order Verrucomicrobiales; family Akkermansiaceae; genus Akkermansia. The sequence continues at coordinate 24,861 of CAYJID010000004.1, forward strand.
CTGGTCGCCTCCTCACCACCCTCCGTCTGTGTGCTATTCCCGTAGAAACTACCCGTCACCTGCACAATGACATCCGTTCCATCATTAAAAATGGCTCCCCCGAGCGCGGCGACGTTGCCATTCGATGTCACCTTCGCATGCACTTGGTTGCCTATAAAGTCCGCGCTGACTTCATTGAGTGATCCGGTGTTAAAAATCGCACCTCCGCGGGCTTGTGTCGTTTCAAAAAAAGCCACATCATTTGACATCGCGTAGGCTGTATTCGCGGACAATACTCCTCCAATGCCACCTATAGATCCATTATTCTCAATCGCACCACCACGAGCATCAGCAATACCGTTTAAGCTGATAGCTTCTACTCTATTTTGGGTGTAGATGCCTTCGAGTACATAGACTTGCCCCGCATTGCTGAGGGCGCCGCCTGTTACCAGTGCGTTGCCAGACGTGACCTCTGCTTTCGCATGATTGCCCCCAAAGTTGCTTTCGAGATAATGGATAGTGCCCTCAATACCATTATTCATGGCACCGCCAGAGGACGAGGCTTGACCCGTTGCCCCTGAGACATAGGTGCTATTGCCTGTATAATCAGCACTCGATCTGGTGATCAGACCTTGATTGTAGACAGCTCCCCCTAGAGCAAGAGCGTAGGTACCTGAAGTCTTGGCCGTGGAGCTATTGCCAGAAAGGGTACCCGTGATGGAGCCAATGCTTCCTTCACTTGTACTAAATAGGGCACCACCATAGGCTGTCGCTCCATTCTTGTACTCTGTATCTATTGACTCAGCATAGACATGATTTGCTAGAAAATCGCCTGAAAATGAGGAGACATTGCCTGCGTTGTAGGCTGCGCCACCCAGTGCGCGAGCAGCATAGTCTGAGGCCGAGCCCGTTGCTGCCATTTGATAGCCACTGGAGAAGACAGAGGCGAGATTGCCGATGAAATCAGACTGCATCGCCCCTAGGCTACCCGTATTGTGAATAGCTCCACCGTGTACATTGTAGACGATCTCACCTGCTGCGCTGTTAGAAGCAATGAGAGCATTGCCGACAAAATGGCTCGTGCTCAGTGTCATCTCTCCTTGATTATTGAGCGCACCTCCTGTACTGGTAGATATCTTGTTTTCTTCATTGATACCATGATTGATGCCGTAGTTGACCGTATTGGCGACAAAATCTTGGCTCAATGCAGCCATTGTTGTGCCTGTTGCATTCGTGAACGCGGCAGAGTCAATCGTTTCTCCTACAGAGTTGCCATTGCCCGCATAGGCTGTGACATGGGCCTCGGCTTCGGTGGACGATTGAAGGGTGAGTGGCTCATCAGCACTCCAAGCAAAGTAGCTCGGTGAACCAGAGCCCGTCGTATCCCCCAGCGGCTTGATATCGACTTCATAGTTGACGCGGGTCGTCGTGCCGCTGCTGGCGTCGTAGACGTATTTGCTGATCGTCAGACCATCGGGTGTAGCGGTTTCTGTCAGCGTGTAGGCTGACTCTGTCCCGAGGCTCGCCGTAGCGAGATCTTCCTTTTGGGCGGCGACGCCAGCGGCTTGAGCGTCGCTCGTGGCAAAGCTGGTTAGGAGTAGCAGTGCTGCGAGCAGCCCTGCACGTAGGCGAGGTGGGAGTACTATTTTCATAAGCAATAATGGTAGAGAGCTCCCAGTATTGTAGCAAATAGAAATAGTATTGCAAGATGAAAATCTCAAGTATGTATTTCTAACTATTTTGCGTATAAAGTAATGTATCTGTAAATAATATACAAAGTTAAAATAAATGGCGATCCAGGAGATAGCGAGCTGCGTTGCTGGCGGGGGAGGGAGTGTGTTTGACAATTGACAGCTGATTGACTTTTTGCTAGAATGACGGATATGCGTTTTGCTTCATTTATCAGTTTGACTTGCGGGCTTCTCTGTGTGGCGCCGCTGTGTGCGCAGCAGAATATCATCCCCAAGCCCGCATCGGTGCAGATGCAGGCGGGCTTGGAGCCCTTTGTCTTCACAGCTTCGAGTATTATTATCATCGCGACAGATGACGCCGCTGTCAAGAAGGCGGCCGAGGACTTCGCCCAGATGCTGCGTCAGGGCACAGGACTGCCGCTGCCTCTCATCATCCGCCCTGCTGGTACGGAGCTCACCGCGCCGAAGGCGGGGGAGATCCAGTTGCGCGTCGATCAGGATCTGCTGACCCGCGACAAAGAAGCCTACCGCATCAAGGCTCAGGCGGGACTTGAGATTGACATTGCCTCACCAGAGGCTCTCGTGCGCGCCTGCGCGAGTATCGCTCAGATGCTGCCGCCTACCTTTTTTGAAGACGATAGCTTGTTCAAGCAGGCGACAAACTGGGCACTGGGTGAGGGAGCATTCACCCTCGTCGATGAGCCTCGCTTTGCTTGGCGCGCCTTCATGCTCGATGAGGCACGACATTTCTTCGGCGTGGAGGCCGTAAAGGACCTGCTCGACCAGATGGCTCTGTTCAAGCTCAATGTGCTCCACTGGCACCTGACGGATAATGACGGCTGGCGCGTGGAGATCAAGAAATACCCACGCCTCGCCCAGATCGGCTCAAAGCGCGCCGACACCGAGGCGGGGACGTGGAGGAGTGGCAAGAGTGTGGGCAAGCCGCACGAGGGCTTCTACACCCAAGAGCAGATCAAGGACATCGTCGCCTACGCCTCCGCGCGCGGCATCACGATCGTGCCTGAGTTCGACGTCCCCGGTCACAGCTCGGCGGCGAGTGTCGCCTACCCCGATCTTTCGCTCAAGCCCCTCAAGGAGATGCCCGTAGTCTTTGGCACCAATGCGGCTCTTGATCCGACGAAGGAAAGCACCTACACCTTTGTCTCCGATGTCTTTGATGAGCTCATCACGCTCTTCCCCAGTGGCATCCTGCACTTCGGCGGTGATGAGGTGCGCTTTAGCAAGCAGTGGAAGGATGTGCCTGAGATCAACGAGTTCATGAAGAAGCATGGCTACAAGTCGCTCGCCGAGGTGCAGATGCACTTCACGAACCGCGTGGAGAAGATGATACGTGCGAAAGGCAAGCGCGCCATGGGATGGAATGAGATCATGGGCGGCGATATCCACGGTGATGGAGGCGGCAACGTCGTCTCGACCATCAATCGCGATACCATCATCCACTACTGGGTGGGCGCTGAGAAGCACCTTGTCACTGCGGTCAAGAAGGGACATCAGGTGGTGAACTCCTTTCACAAGAGCACCTACATGGACTATGACTACAAGAAAATCCCGCTGAAGAAGTGCTACGAGTTCGAGCCTGTCCCCGCTGGTCTCAGCCCTGAGGAGCAGCAGCGCGTCATCGGGATGGGCGGTCAGATGTGGACGGAGTGGACGCCCACGCTGGCGGATATGCAGCGTCAGGTCTTCCCCCGTATGATCGCGCTGGCCGAGGTGGCATGGACGGAGAAGAAGGAGAAGAATTACCAAGACTTCCTCCGCCGTCTCAAGGCCTTTCAGATACGCCTCGATCTACAGTATATCCAGTATCACAAGGATAGTATGCCCAAGTAGGTCGTGCTGTGTGCATCAATTGAGCCTCCGTGTGGGTGCGTTCGCATGAGCGTGCTCGACGGAGGTGCACCAAAAAAGACTCATCTTGGGGATGAGTCTTTTTTTAGTAATTAATGTTGTTTTCCTTTGAACTTAAGCTTCAGGCTTGAGCTGATGAACGGCTTCCTTGAGCTCTTTACCAGCGGTGAACTTCACGCGGCAGCGAGCGGGGATGATGACGTCCTTTTCAGGAGAGCGAGGGTTGCGACCTACTTTTTCTTTCACCGTTTGGACTTCGAATTTACCGAATTTACGGAAAATGACCGAATTGCCCTCGGTGAGGGAGTCAGCGATGATATCAATCGTCGCAAGCAGAGCGTTGAATGCCGTTGCCTGGCTGAGGCCAGTCTTTTCAGCAATCATGCTTGCGACTTCCTTCTTTGTAATTACTTTGGAGCGTGCCATGAGGTTATAAATAGCAAAATTTAATCTCCTTAGCAAGATATTTTTTTATTATAAATGATTTAGGAGCATTTAAGTGATATTAAGTATGTCATTGCAAAAAAATTAGATGCAGATAATCATACTGTTATAGTAGGGGAATAGATGACAATGTAATAGGTTTTGTATGCTTGTAATTCTCTATGTTAATGATTTAAAATCAAGAAAAAACAAAAGGAACGAAGCAGCCGAGTGCTGCTTCGTTCCGAAAAGCGCGTATTAGCGATGTAATTCTATCGTATTAACTTTGTTATACTATTTTAATTTGAGCTCACGCTGCTCGCTCATCTGCCATGACCAATCCCAGCGGGAGAATGACATAAAGCACGCCTGCAGGAGATCGACGCAGGCATCAACGTCGCGCTTGTGAGACATCTCAATGCTTTGATGCACATTGCGTACGGGGAGAGAGATCGCGCCTGCGATGGCGCCGCCAGTGGTGAACTTTTGCATCGCGCCTGCATCGGTACCCCCTGCGCTGAGCATTTCGTACTGGTAGGGGATCTCAGCCTCATCGGCGAGTGCTGTCATGAAGTCCACCATGCGGCGATCCGTGATCAGGCAGCCGTCGTAGAGCTTGATGGCGGTGCCTTTGCCCAGCTCGGAGCATTTCTCATGGGGAGAGGAGCCAGGGGTGTCAAAGGCGATGGTCACGTCAAGCGCGAGGGCGAATGTGGGCTGGATGCTCAGAGTCGCCGTCTGTGCGCCGCGCAGGCCGACCTCTTCTTGCACGGTGAAGACCGCGTAGAGGTCGTAGTCGGGCAGCTCACCCTGCTCGCGCATCGCCTTGACAGCCTCGATGAGCATGTAGCAGCCGCCGCGGTTGTCGATGCTCTTCACATTCACACAATCACCCATCTCGATGAGATCGCCGACACGTGTGATGGAGTCACCGACGCGGACGTACTTCTCGACTTCCTCCTTGGGCATGCCGAGATCGACGACGAAGTCAGTCACCTGAGGCATCTTCGTACGCTCCTCGGGGCTCATGACGTGGATGGGCTTGACTCCCATGCAGCCAGGGAGATCCTTGCGACCGTGTACCGTGACGCGCTGGGCGGTGAGGGTCTTTGGGTCAAAGCCACCCAGCGGCAGGATGCGGATGAAGCCATTGTCATCAATGTGGCGTACCATAAAGCCGATCTCATCCATGTGTGCGGCACACATGATGCTCTTCTCCGAGCTCTTGCCCTTGATCAGGGCGGTTAGATTGCCCATGTGGTCGATGCTGATGGAGTCGGTGAGCGGCTCCATGATCTCTTGGATAATCTCGCGAATATTGCTTTCAAACCCTGGAGCTCCAGAAGCCTCGCAGAGGGTCTTAAATAGTTGAACGTTCATGTACTTCTAGTATAGTGGATGCGACGCGCCCTTGACAAGGATAAACCCGCGCCAAGTGTGACTCTTGTCATCATTTGGCACCTCCAGTGAGCATGACTACCACACGGTCAATCTCTCCAGAAATAAAGCGTGTCAATATTAGAAAATCAAGCTTGTCCTCACCTGCTTCATTTGGTAGAGTGGAGTAATGCAACGAACTTGGCATTTGCGACGCGGTACATGGAAGCTCCCCCTTGAGGGTGCCATCATGGGGATCGTCAACACGACTCCCGATTCCTTCTCCGATGGGGGGCTATATTTGGGGCGAGATGCCGCTCTCTATCACGCGGAGAATCTCATCCATCAGGGGGCTCTCGTTATTGATATAGGCGGTGAGTCGACGCGCCCTGGTGCCCTGGAGATTGATACCAAAGATGAGCTCGCGCGCACCATTCCCGTGATTGAGGCGCTGCGTGAGTCCTTTCATGGCACCATCCTCTCCATCGACACGCGTCATGTCGAGGTCGCCCGAGCCGCGCTCGAGGCAGGTGTGGATATAGTCAATGATATCACGGGGCTCGCCGACCCGCGCATGTGTGAGCTCTGCGCGCAGTACGGCTGTGGTGTGCTCATGATGCACATGCAGGGCGATCCGCTGACGATGCAAAAGAGCCCTCGCTACGAGGATATCGTCCGCGAAATACGTGAGTTTTTTGTCACCCGCATCCGTGCCGCGGAGGCAGCAGGTATCAAGCGCGAGTGCATCTGTGTGGATCCAGGCATAGGCTTTGGCAAGACGCTCGATCACAATCTCGAGATCATTAACAATCTGGACTCCATCCGACCCTATCCTGAGGTGCCGATGATGATGGCACTCTCTCGCAAGCGTCTCCTCAGCAGTATCCTGCACGATATGCAAAAGGGACGCTCCCCACTCGCCACGGTGAGCATGAGTCTGCTCGCGGCTGAGCGCGGCGCGGATCTCCATCGCGTGCATGATGTGGCAGAAATGCATCAGGCACTCGAGCTGCGCAAGGCACTACTCCTGAATCGTGAGGGTAGTTAGATGCCGAGGCTGGATTGAGCAAGCGCAAGATTAGCCATACTTACGCTTGCCATGCAGTTTGTTTCATGCTAACATGCTGCCCCTTTCAGGGGAGTAAGAAAATACAGCATATGAGTCAAGAAACTGCATTTCTCGGGGCCGACACCCTCCTTGGTAAAATATGGACCAAGAGGCGTTACTTTGATTACCTGATTAGCAAGGATAATATCCGACTGATCACGGGTAAGAGCTTACACAAACTCGTCATCATTGACCCCGCTCTCGAGATCGGCCGCGCGGCAGCACAGGCGGATGCAGCATGCGATAGTGAGCAGTGCGATTTCATCCTACGTCATATCGCTGAGATCAAGCCTGAGCTGACGATCTTTGTCACGACCGTGGACATCCTCGCGCAGGATGCGGATGAGACGACACCACTCATCACTGAGAGCGACTGCCCCTATGTGCAGAATCGCCTGCGCCTCCATAGCAATATCAATCGCCAGTTCGGGCGCGTGCTCAATGTCTATCTCAGTGAGCTCGCCATCGCGACGCCTGAGCACACACCACTGCTCGCCTGCTGTACCAATCCCCCCGCAGGGCGTACGAAGCTGCCTTTCCACCCGCTGGAGCACCACCAGTTCTACTTCCACGAGCGTCTCTACGGAGATGTGGAGAAGTGCATCCCGCTGGGCATCTCCCACTTCATCCCCGCCATGCCCTCCCTGTGCACCGAGGATATCGTCGAGCTGCTCGCGCCAAAGCTGCTCAGCCGTCTGCCCAAGATCAGCGCCGAGGAGCGTGTGAAGTCCAAGCCCCACGGCTCACGCCGACGCTCCATCCACTCCTTCCACTGGCTGGATCCACGCGACGGCTACCTCGTCACCCTCGACGACCAGAAGGAGCTCTTGAAGTTCTTCTTCAACCCCGAAGCCTAGCATTTTACTATTTCCTCTCCCAACTATGGACACAGCTTCCCCGTCGAGTCGCCAGCGCATGCTCCAGCAGTTCATCCGCTTCTTCGTCGTCGGGATAGGAGCGACGCTGCTGCACCTCGCCGTCTACCTCTCGATCAACGAGATCTTCGGACTGCGAGAGCACCAGACCACGGCGCTCAACATCAGCTATGGCGTGGGCTACGCGCTCTCCTTTGTCGCGAACTACATCGTCACCACGCGCTGGACATTCCAGACGAAGGCGAGTGTGAAAAAAGGAGCCGGCTTCGCCCTCTCGCATGGGATCAACTTTGGATTGCACCTGCTGCTTTTCAATGTATTTTTCCACCTGCGTGTCCACGAGCTCATTGCTGCGCTCAATGAATATCTACTGCCATCGGTCCTGCTCGACGCCATCCCGCAGCTGCGCGAGCCCCTTGATCTGCTGCCGCTGCCTATCTACGTGATTGTCGTGCCGGTGAATTTCCTCCTCGTGCGCTTCTTCCTCACGGCGGGCGGGGAGAAAGCGCAGGCGTGATGCGGTACTGAGCTTCTCGCCCACTTTTGCTCCCTAGCGGGGACCTTGCAAAATTAGTTCTGGGAAATTGTAGATTTCGAGAATGAGCGGCGCAGCACGTCTTTTGCAGCAATTTGGCGAGAATTCGCGGCTTTTTGGGCTTACATAGCTCGCTATGCGCGCCCAAACGCCGCAAATTCTCATCCAAACTGCCAGCAAAATCCGAAGCTGCTCATTTTGCAAGACCCCCTAGACGAGCTCACGATATGAGCTTGCCTAGGGAGTCTTTTTTTATTATACTTTTGCCCATCTAATTTCATTCGAACTGACTTATGCGTTTTTTAACAGGTTTACAGCCCAGCGGGCAACTTCATATTGGCAACTACTTTGGAGCTATCCAGCCAGCCGTCGAGCTCCAGCACCAGGGCGAGGGCTACTACTTCATCGCGAACTACCATGCCATGACCACCATGGAGAGCGCCCAGCAGCTGCGTGACAATACCTACGATCTCGCGGTCGACCTGCTCGCCTGTGGACTCGATCCGCAGAAGTCCGTCTTCTTTGTCCAATCTGCTGTCCCCGAGGTGAATGAGCTCTCGTGGGTGCTCAGTACACTCTGCCCCATGGGGCTGCTGGAGCGCTGCCATTCCTACAAGGACAAGGTCGCGAAGGGCTTTGCCGCCTCGCACGCCCTGTTTGCCTACCCCAGCCTCATGGCCGCTGACATCCTGCTCTACGATGCCGATGCCGTCCCCGTGGGCAAGGACCAGAAGCAGCATCTGGAGGTCACACGCGATCTTGCCATCAAGGTGAATGAGAAATTCGGCGCCGACATCCTGCGCCTCCCCGAGCCGCTGATCAATGAGGTCACCGCCGTCGTCCCCGGTCTCGATGGGCAGAAGATGAGCAAGAGCTACGGCAACACCCTGCCCATCTTCGGCGAGGAAAAAGCCATGCGCAAGCTCATCAACCGCAAGGTCGTCACCGACACCACGCCGCTCGAAGACCCCAAGCCCACGGAGAACTCCATCATCCTCACTCTCTTCAAGCTCTTCGCCAGCGCGGATGAGTATGCGCGCATGGTGCGCGACTTTGAAGCAGGCGGCATAGGCTATGGTCAGTTCAAAAAAGAGCTCTTCGAAGCCTACTGGGAGTTCTTTGCCACAGCTCGCGCACGCCGCGAAGAGCTGCTGGGTGATAGCGCCTATGTAGAATCGGTCCTCCGCGACGGAGCCGAGCGCGCCCGCGCCACCGCGAGCCAAGTCCTCGAGCGCGTGCGCGCTGCTGTCGGACTGCGCTGGTACTAAAATTACAAGAGGTAGAATAAACAAACTCACAAAGCATACCCACGACGCGATGAAAGCACATCCTCTCCTGCCAGCCCTGCTGCTCACCCTGCCCAGTAGCTGGGCGAGTGTGATTGGCGACATCGACTTTGGTGATACGCGCCCCGCCGTCGAGCGCAAGCTCCCCGACACCAGCGAGCTGCGCCCCGTCGACAACGCCGCGCAAGTCAAAAAACTCGTCGGCTCGCACACCATGGTCACCCGCACGGGGCATCAAGACTGGCTCGTGAGCTTTGAGTTCAAGGGAAACAAGCTCGCCGCCATCTACGTCGATGGCATGGAGGGTATCCCGCTCGCGCAGTTCGACGGACCGCTCAAGTCCTTCTACCTCTACATCACCAACGCGGTAAAGAACAGCTTCGGCATCAGTGCGGACAAGTCGGAGAATACCCCCGCCTATAGTCGCAGCGAATCCGTGATGCAGGGCAAGCGCGCCCCCATGCACATCTATCGCGTAGGAGACATGCACATCACCATGACGCTGCGTCTCAACCTCAAGACCAATCTCGTCTACGTCGGCTACAGCCTCACCCCCGCCCCTGAGGGCACGGCACTAGGTACATTTGAACTGCCCAACAACAAGGGCAGCGAAGCCGAGTGGAAAGATATTCCGACCTGGGACTCGCTCAAAGAGGCCAATGAATTCCTCTACCGCAATGGGCTCAAGGAGCGCCCGAAGCCCGTCGAGAAGAAGCCCGTGGAGGAGAAAAAACCTGTCGTCGACCCCTACGCCTCCATCGACACCACGCTCTCGGATAGTGACCAAGCGCTACTCAAAGGCGTGCTGCAGATAGGCAAGGTGGATCAGAAGAGCGCCGCCGCATTCTTCGCCCAAGTCGTCCGTGACGATCAGGAGAATGGGCGCGCCTTCTACCAGCTCGCCATCTGCTTCGAGCTCGGTGCTGGGGTACCCCAAGACATCGAGAGAGCCGCCGATGCCTATCTCAAGGCGGCTCAGCTCGGCTACGCCCCTGCGCTCGTGCGCTACGGCGCGGAGTTCAAAATCGCGCTCAAGGAGCTCGGCCTCACCCCCGAGGACGGCAAAGCCATCCTCGACAAGGCGCACCAGCTCGCCGCTGAGAACTCCGTGTGGGGACGCTACAACCTCGCCACCTTCTATCGCCACGGCTACGGCCTGCGCAAGGACGTCGCGAAAGCTCGCGCGCTCTACGAATCACTCGCCAAGCAGGGTGACGAAGAAGCCAAAAAGCAGCTCGAGCTCTGCCCCTGATCATCCCCCTAGCTCCCCCCACCATGCTATGAATGCCCTCCTCCCTGAGCAACCAGAAGAAGACAGCCCCTCCCGCTCCAGCAAGACCGCGCAGGAGAAGGACGTCCCCTCCATCTTCCAGCGACAGGTCTGCTGGGCGGCACTCAGTGGCATCGCCATCGCCGTCATCGTCTCGCTCGTCGTCGGACTCGTCATTGGGCTGGGCTATCTCTTTGTCGCGCTGGAGGCCGTGCTGCTGCCCGTCATCATCGCGGGCATCCTCGCCTACCTGCTCTTCCCCCTCGTCATCATGGTGCAAAAGAAGGTGAAGAACCGCCTCTACTCGGTGCTCATCGTCCTCTTCTCCACCCTCATCCTCGTAGGATCCCTGCTCGCCACCATCATCCCGCCGCTCGTCCAGCAGACGGGCGAGCTCATCGACAATAGACAGGAGATCTACAAGAGCGCGATTGCCACAGGGCAGAATCTCCTCACAAAGCCCTACGTGCAGAGCTCCGTCGACCTGCTCTTCCAGAACGCGCTCAAGGAGAAAAAAGAAAAGGGCGATGCCGAGAGCGTCGCCGAGCTCAAGGCGATCACCGAGGATGATTATCAAGCAAAGGTACTCGCCATCCTCAATCACAATGGTAACTTCGTGGTGACGAAGGCATGGGACTACCTCACTGCGGGCACGCGCGCGCTCACGGGGGTGCTTAGCTTCATCATTGGCTTTGTCCTCGTCCCCGTGCTGCTCTTTTACTTCCTGCTGGAGAGCGAGCGCATTAGCAAGAACTGGCACAGCATCCTGCCGCTGCGCCGCTCCTACTTCCGCCACGAGCTCGTGGAGACCATCCAGCAGATCAACGGCTACGTCATCGCCTTCATCCGTGGTCAGATGCTCGTGAGCGTCATCGACGGCGCGATGCTCGGCATCGCCCTGCTCATCCTCGGCCTGCCCTACGCCATCACCATAGGTGTCGCGGCGGCTCTCATCGGTATCATCCCCTACATCGGCATGATCCTCACCAGCGTGCCCGCCCTGCTCATTGCATGGTTCACGTGGGGGGATCCCACCTATGTCGTCGCCGTGGGGGTGATTTTCATCGCCGTGAGCCAGTTCGACGGCTGGGTCATCCAGCCGCGCATCCTCGGCAACCAAGTCGGCATGCATGACCTCACCATCATGTTCTCAGTCATCTTCTGGGGCATGGTCTTTGGGGGCATCATCGGCGCGCTCATCGCCGTCCCGCTCACCGCGTCGATCAAGGTGATTTTCACACGCTACGTCTGGGCATCCTTTGTAAAAAACAAGCCCGCAGTAGACAAGGAGACCCCCGAGGAGATTGCCTGACACACGCTCTTTTGCATTGACATCACGGCTCCGCTGTGTCTATATAGGAGAATGACTAGATCTGCCATTTTCTCCCTCCTCCTCTTCTCCTTTGGGGCTGTCCATGCGACGTCCAGCACGCCTGCTCTCCCCCCTGCTGACGCACCTGCCGCGAGCGTCGGCGTGCCAGAATCGGCTCTCGAAAGCCGCGAGGAGCGCATGAAGTGGTGGCGTGATGCGAAGTTTGGCATGTTCGTCCACTACGGTCTCTACTCGGGGCTCGCGGGCAAGATCAAGGGCAAGGTGCATACGGGCTGCGTCGAGTGGATCCAGCAGTACTCGGGTGCTAGCACCCATCATTACCTGCGTGAGGCCTTTCCCAAGTTCATCTACAAAAAGGGCAATGCGGAGAAATGGGTGGAGCTCGCGAAAGAAGGCGGCTGCGGCTACATCGTCATGACCACGCGCCACCACGAGGGATTCAACCTCTATGATACGAAGAATATCAGCAATTTTAATAGCCTCACGCACTACGGCGTCGACATCGTCAAGGAGTTTGCAGAAGCGACCAAAAAGCATGGGCTCAAGACAGGGTACTACTTCTCCGTCATCGACTGGAATCACCCCGACTACGATCCTACCCATAGCGAGATCGCCTATCCTCAGGGGAACTTGGATGCCCAAAAAGAAGGGCACCGCGAGTTTGGCAATCACGAACGCTACAAAAAGCACCTCCACGCTCTCTTTGAGCGACTCGTGAGCCGCTATCCCGCCGACATCATCTGGTGGGACTTCAGCAGCGCGGGGCATCAGGGGGATCGAGGCTGGGGCTCGACCAGGCTCATGAGCACGCTCTTCAAGCACCACCCAAAGGCTATTCAGAACAACCGCCTCTACTACATTGGCAACAATCTCAAATCCGATGGATTCAAGCCCACCCCCCTCCACATGGGCGACTTCTCCACGCCGGAGCACTACATCCCTGCGCAGGGCGTGAAAGGCGACTGGGAGGTGTGCAACACGCTCAACGGCAGCTGGGGATACTCCGACTACAATCAGAAATGGGTCAGCCCTGAGCAGGTCATCCGCGACCTCACCGATATCGTCAGCCGCGGTGGCAACTACCTGCTCAACATAGGCCCCATGCCCGATGGCTCTATCCCGGAGAAAAGTATCGAGATCTTCAAAACTGTCGGCGCGTGGATGAAGCTCAATGGCGAGGCCATCTATGGGACTCAGGCGAGCCCCTTTGCCACGGAGTTCCCCTGGGGACGCGTGACGCGCAAGGGTGAGGATACGCTCTATCTCATCGTCTACGAGATGCCGAAGGACGGCATCATCGAGCTGCCCCGCGTCCTCTCCACTGAGGCACGTGTCACGCCGCTGATTGCCCCTGAGACGGCTCTCAAGGTCACGCGCGGTGAGGATCGCAGCCAGATCGACATCAGCGCGCTGAAGCTCCATCCCGCCGCGACTGTCATCAAGATCACAGGCCCCATGGATCGCGGATGAGATTGCACATGATATTTCCCCGCTGAGTATGTAAAAAAATGCCTTTCTGCTATCTTTGACTAGACAGAATGAGGGGAATATGCTTTACTAGTCGCACAATTTTATATTCAACATATGACTTCTTATACTATCTTTCAGCGTGCCGATGAAGAAACGGTAGCCCTCATCCTCGACTGGCTGCGCAATCAGGAGCGCGGTCTCTACCGCGCCG
>CAYJID010000005.1:0-37203 GCA_964370135.1 uncultured Akkermansia sp.
CTCAGCCTCGACGCTCTTCACCATGGACATCTACAACCAGATCCGCAAGGAGCAGACCACGCAGAAGGAGCTCGTCATGGTGGGCAAGATGGCCGTGCTGGCCTGCGCTGCCATTGCTCTGCTGCTCGCTATCTACCTCGCGACACGTCTGAGCAGTGTCTTTAGCTACATTCAGGACTTCCAGGGCTTCCTGAGCCCCGGTGCTCTGACGGTCTTCCTCTTCGGCTTCTTCGTGCCCAAGTGCCCCCGCTTCTTCGGCTGGCTGGGTATCGCGATCAATGTCGTGGAGTACGGTCTTATCAAGATCTTCTACCCCGAGATGGCCTTCCTCAACAGCATGGCGATCTGCTTGATCACCATCACCGTCATCGGCTTCATCATCACGCTCATCAATAGCAAGCGCGGTGGCGAGGCCATCGTCCTCTCGGACAAGGGTATTGTGCAGATGGAGTCCTCGAGCTCGGCGAAGATCGCAGGTATCTTCGTGGTGATCGCCACGATCGCTCTCTACGCCGCTTTCTGGGGTTGAGTTTCCCTCCCTAGCAAATAATCAATAACAATGCGCTCGCTTCTCATCAGAGGCGGGCGCATTCTTCTTGCGTAGGCGTGTCTCTTTCTGTAATATGCTTGTCTATGGATAGCATCAGCTCTGATTTCTCCTGTGCAAAGCGCAGCAAGGCGCAGTCGATAGGCGTCTCTCTCCTCGTATTCGCAGCCGTAGGCGCGCTGGGTATCTCCGCGCTGCTCGTCAAGATGATGTGGGATGCGGGGCAGGTGTATGCGCTCGTACTGGTGCTGCTCTTGGTCTCCTGCACTGCCTTTGCCAGCTTGCTCTATGCGACGCTGCGCTTGCAGTGTATGCAGCTGCATGTGTGCTTTCTTGACACGAGCCTCATTTGCTATGAGAGCCGGTGGGGGAGGGCGGTGGCACGTCGTGTCGTGGAGCTGCCTGAGCAGCCTGTCCTGCGCGTGACGGTCTCAGGCGAGCTCGTGGTCGGCAATGACGTCTCAGCTCGCGCTCTGCGTGACCACATGGCTCTGCTGACGAGCTCAGGCGAGAGTGCCGCGCAGCCGCTGCTCGTCACGACGGAGGCAGACGTGATGGAGCGATTCATCACGGCTCTCCGGCAGCGCTACCCCGCGCTAAGTGTCGAGCGCGCGACACCCCCCGATGAGGGCTGCCAGACCATCTATCACTATGAACTGGGCAACTAGGCACAAGAAAGGACAGCCCCAGGGCTGTCCTTTGTGCGTAAAACAATTGTTTCGTTTAGACATCTAGAAGTTAGACCGTCTTGCGGCGACGACGTGCAAGCAGACCTGCGAGTGAGAGCAAGCTCAGCGTCGCGGTCGATGGCTCGGGGATGTAGAGAGCGTTGATGCTAGTTTGTCCGCCAGTCATGGTGAAGACCTGCGTTGTGGTGCCAACGAGGAATTCGCCACCCTGCCATTTCGTGACCACACCGCTGGAATCAGTAAAGCTCACATCGATGAAGACCTTGGTATCAGCAGCCAAATAGTCGATACCAGGCAGCTGGAAGACGACACCATGGGTCTCGTAATCACTGACAAACTGGTCGTAGAATGCCTTATCGGAGAAGTTGTATCCCAGTGTCAGCTCGCCTGCGACATAAGTGGATGCACTCAAATCGAAGTTCGTCGCTGTGTAAACATACATTTGGGTAGATCCTTCAAGCGTCTGTACCGTCGTGAGATTGCTGTTGCGAATCGAGTCGAACTGCTTCTGAGTCTGGATTGTCTGTGTGGCGTTGAGGTATCCGCTAGCCGCAACGGTTGAATCACCAGTCGCGGCCTTGACGTCTTCTACCATATCTTCGCTGATGTAGTAGGATTTGTAGGGACCTGGTACATTGACATCGTCCGCGACACCAGTCAGACCGTCGAAGACAGTTCTGGTACTAACACTAGTCTGTGTCAGACTTGCTTCCGCCGAACCGTAACAAGCAGCACCAGCCACCGTCACGACTGTAATACCCTTTTGGATATTTGATAATATATTATTTTTCATAGTGTTGAATTTATTGTTAACAAGTCAGAGTTGTGGTTGATTACATACTTGACGGGCGCATCGTAACAATAATAATTTGCATGGTCAATATTAAATTTCACGATACCGATGCGGGTTTTTGGCTATTGCGGATCTCGTTGTTATGCAGTGTATGTTTAAGCTATTATTTTAATCGGGATGCTTGGTTATTAGTGTGTTACTTGTCTTATTGGCGGTGTTTATTTATCTTTGGAAGTGAATTGTTTTGTTTTCTATATTTGTAACGTATTCAAGCGAAAATCATAGTGTAGATTTTTCTCTTGCCTATGTAATGTATGTGCTATGTAATGCAAATTATATCTAATAATAAATGATTGCGGCATTTTTGTTATTTTGTTTGTCGAGAAAATTGAATTTACAACTCGAAAAATATAGTAATAAAAGGGCGATATTTTTTTTGTCATCTCCAACTACACCGTACCCTCTTCTTGCTAGGGGAGGCGATTTATATTTGCTTGCGCTGGTGCAGGGATGATGCTAGGTAGAGGGGGCTTCTAAATTCTCGTCATTCTAAATAAGTAAATTTCTCCGCGAACTGATGTCTTAGAGGACACTCTGAGCCATCAATTCGTGAAAAATCTAGCTCTAAAATCATCTCAAAATCTTACCTCGCGAGAAATTAGAACCCCCCCTAGAGCTCATCAAAGTAAGGGTGCTTTGGTAGGAAGCGACTGTAATCACGATACGATTCTGGAGGAGTGACAGTAATACTCATCTATCCAAAAAACAACGAGCTCCTCACCAAAGGGCAAGAAGCTCGATGCTAAAATCAGAAATGATTAAAAAAATTATTTCTTAAGGAAGAGCTGGTAGAAGCCCTCTCGTACAAAGGCAACGGGAGCCGTGATGACGATGATCATCAGCCATGTCTGCAAGCAGAGAGGCTCTGTACGGAAGAGCTCGCCGCCAAACTGTACGATGAGTACCGTGGTGACGAGGATGCCCAAGGAGGTGAGCCCGAACTTCGAGTTCTTGAAGAGCCCATCCAGCGAGGAGCGATTCTTGCCAATGACGCGCGCGTTGAACAGATTCCACCAGTTGAGCATCATGTAGCCCGCAAAGAAGACTGTGGGCGTGATCACCGAGAGCCACTCGACTCCATTCGCATTGCCCCAGAGGACAAAGGTGCAGAGCAACCAGATGCCACCGCCAAAGCCGAGGATGGACAGCGCGAGGCTCTTGTCGATGATGAACTGCTTGCGGTCGCGAGGCTTCTCCTCGAGCACCTTGGTATCCGCGGGCTCAGAGGCGAGTGCAATAGCTGCGAGGGAGTCCATCACGAGGTTGATCCAGAGGAACTGCGTGACCGTGAAGGGCATCTCCACGCCTACGAGCGGGCCAAAGACGGCGATCAGACAGGCGGAGACATTGATGGAGAGCTGCAGGAAGAGGAAGTTTTTGATATTCTTGAACAGCGAGCGCCCCCACTTGATGCCTGTGACGATGGAGGGGAAGGCGTCGTCGAGTAGCACGATATCGGCCGCTTCCTTGGCCACGGAGGTACCCGAGCCCATGGCGATGCCCACGTCGGCGTAGTTGAGCGAGGGGGAGTCATTCACCCCATCGCCTGTCATCGCGCAGGTGTAGCCGCGCCCCTGCGCCCACTTCAGAATCTCGAGCTTGTCCGTCGGTGTGCAGCGTGCGATCACGTTGGGGAAGCTGCGCTCACCCTGTGGCTGCTTGCAGGCTTGCATGAACTCGCCCGCCTCAATCGCCCAGATGCCCTTGAAGCCCGCCTGACGCGCGATCTCGGTGCCCGTCTTGATATTATCCCCCGTCATCATGATGACGTCGATGCCAGCGATGTAGCATTTCTCAATAGCCTCGGGGACGTCGCCGCGTACGGGATCCTCGATGAACCAGGTGCCGATGTAGTCCGCACTCACCGCTGTCTGGCTCTCCAGAGCCTGCTTGAGCTGCTCGATGCTCTCCATCTGGATGCAGGCGGCTGAGATGGCGCGGCGCCCGCGCGCCTGCTGATCGGATACCTTTGCAAGGAAGCTATCGTGGTTGATGATGCGAGCGATGACCTCAGGCGCGCCTTTGATGACGAGGAGTCGCTCGCCTGTGCCCTCCTCGACGGCATGGCTCACCATGTATTTGTAGAGGCTGGAGAAGGGGATGCTGTCGATGACGTCGTAGCGGCGGCGCAGACTCTCGGTCTGCTCATGGCCGATGCTCTTGAGGATGGCGGCTTCTGTGGGGTTGCCCAGCACCTTCTCCGCGTGGCTCCAGTTCGCCGTGGAGTTGATCGCGCCGATGATGTCGAGCATGTCGATATTTTTTTCCTCGACGTCGACTTCTACGACGCGCATGCTATTCTGGGTGAGTGTGCCGGTCTTGTCGGTGAAGATGAGGTTGACCGCTCCGATGGTCTCGCAGGCGTGCATCTTTTTGACGAGGTTGTTCTCCTTGGCCATGGTCTTCATGGAGAAGGCCAGCGAGAGCATTACGGCGAGTGGCAGCCCCTCAGGTACAGCGACGATGATGACGACGACGGCGGCCATGAGGTACTTGAGCTCCGTGAGCAGGGTCTCCACGGTGAGGAGGGAGTCAAAGGACCAGCCCAGCCCCTGCCAGTGCATGATGTTGAGGATGATGAACATGGTTGTAGCCACGGAGAAGGCCCCGATGTTGATCTTGCCCGCGAGCCCATCGAGCTGCTCCTCGAGTGGGGTCTTGTTGTCGGTCTCCTCTGAGGCCTGACGCGTGGTCTTGCCTATCTCGGTGGCGTCGCCGACGGCGGTGACGATGCCCTCGCCTATGCCATTTTCTATCGTGGTGCCACGCAGCAGCAGGTTCGGCGCGAAGCCTGAGCCGATGTAGGGCTCGATCAGGGGATGCTTGGAGGCGGCCTTGGACTCTCCTGTCATGGAGGCCTCGGATACCTTCATCTCAGTGGCTTCATAGAGGGTGATATCGGCGGGGATCTCGTCACCAGCTGAGAGGACGACGACGTCTCCGACGACGAGCTGATCTTTGCTGATCTCGAGCACGACGCCGTTGCGACGCACCTTGACAGGCTCGTAGTCCTTGTCCGTGCGCATGGCGTCGAATTTCTTCTTCGCATCATACTCCTGCCAGAAGCCGACACCCGTGGCTAGCAGGATGGCGATGATGATGCCGATGGACTCGGTGAAGTCACCATGCACGACGCCAAAGCCCAGTGAGATGACTGTAGCGACGAGGAGGATGGTGATGATGGGGTCTTTGAATTTCTCAAGGTAGAGGATGTACCAAGGGGTTTCTTTCGGAGGGGTGAGCAGGTTGGTACCGTGCTCCTTGCGACTGGCTACGACCTCTGGGGTGCTGAGGCCAAAATGTTTTTCGGATTTCATGTCGATGGGGTTAAAATAGGGAGGGCTTGTTGTGAAGGGGGGCTGTGTTCTGACTTGCTGATTGAGAATATCTAGAACGGATAGCCCCTCTGGAGGCTTTCACACTATCATATTTCTGCCAAAAGGCAAGAATTATGATGGGGGCTTCTATTTTCTCGCGAGGCAAGATTTTGAGATGATTTTCGAGCTGGATTTGTCACGAATTGATGTCTCAGAGTGTCCTCTGAGACGAA
Source organism: uncultured Akkermansia sp. (assembly GCA_964370135.1). Classification (GTDB taxonomy): domain Bacteria; phylum Verrucomicrobiota; class Verrucomicrobiia; order Verrucomicrobiales; family Akkermansiaceae; genus Akkermansia. The sequence continues at coordinate 5,640 of CAYJID010000005.1, forward strand.
AACTCGGGAGAAATACAGCTGAAAAGCACTCAAAAGATGCCTCGTGAGGCGATTCGCTGTATTTGCTTATTTAGAATCACGAGAATTTAGACGTCCCCTGATGGCATAGCACCGCCCACCCCCTCCTCTGTGGTGGGGGTGGGCGCTAGGGGATGATCGAGTCTTTGGAGGATCTCTTTATTTCAAAAAGGCATTGTTAGGGGCTCGCCCATTCTCATCAAGCGTTCATGAGCTATCATTCACCTATTGCAGAAAGATGAGATTGGTGGAGCCACCAAGGAGGATTATTTGAATGTGCAAATAGACTTATACACTTGATTGGCTCCCTTGAGCTTCATCTCAACGATGACGCTAGACTTGGGCGGCAACATGAAGTAGCCGTGCTCGAACTTGATGGCTTGTCCATCTATCTTGAGATACTCGATATCGGTGAGATTCAGCGAGCCTGCGAATACGATCTTGTTGTAGTTTTTGCCTTTGATCATCTTGCTGCCCTCAACACGCATCTCTAGCTGTGCGAGGGGATCTCTGAGCGGCTGCTCACCTGAGCCACCCTCCTCATCATCGGAGCACGAGGCTACCATCACAAGGCAGAGCAGCAGCAGCAGGATGGCACCAGCACCAGCTCCCCAGACCTTTCTCATGGTCGGACTCATGTATCGGAAATAGCCCAGTATGCTATACATGACGGCTAGTACCTTGTCCACTTTGAATCGACCTGCGGCAGTCGCAGGAGCCAGAGAGCTATCGGGCACCTTCTCCATCCCCCAGATGATGGCCAGCTGAGGATCATGCGGGCTGCCGTAGATGCGGTAGAGCTCAGGATGGATCAGGGGATCGGGGAGCACAAAGCTCTCACCCACGATGCGGAAGTCAGGATTGATATCCGAGCGTGATAATGAGGTGCTAAAATGCCTAATCTTGCCACGCAGCAGCTCATCCTGAGCCGCAGTGAGGTGGAGCTGAGCGGCCGACATGGGGCGACTCGTCCCCATGACTTCTTCCCCGTTGATATGCAGTGAAACGCGCACGACATTGCGCTCGGGGATGAACTCCATGCGGGGCAGGAGTGGTGCAAAGGTCTCTCGGAGTAGGCTCTGGTAGCTATCAATCCAGAACTCCGCGCCTCCATGCTGGAGGCGGAGGCGTATGCAGCCGTGCATCGAGATCTCTAGTCCTTGGCCTGGTATAGGCTTGATGTCTATCATATAAGTTTGTCAACTATTCGTTATGGTGTGTAGGGAGACTCACGCCCCCTATACCCGAGGCGGGATAGGGGGCGTGAGCTGTGGGTTATTTCAGATTGATCTCGATGGGCTTGGATCGCTCATCGTTCTCGCCATCTATTTGTACTTTGATGGTGACGATGTTGCGCCCTGCAGGCAGACTGACTACGGCGTCGTAGCTGCCACTCTCGCTCAGCTGGCCTGGTATCTGATTCATCTTGGCATGCTTGATGAGCACTCCTTGGGATGGGATGAGCTGGAGCTCGACGTCATAGGTTCCATTTTGATTTTTCTTCTGGACTCGTGCTTCTACCTGATACCCATCCTCGACATTGCCGATGATGATGGAGGGCAGAGGGGCGGGCTTGGGCACATCCCATAAGAAGAGCTCCGAGATCAGCGCATTGAGCGCCGCGATGCGCGCCGCATCCTGTTGCTCTCTCGCGATGCGGAGTTTCTCCTTGAGATCGTTGCTGTACTCCTGTACCCGTTCGTAGAGGTCAGCGGATCCATCTTGCAGCGCGCCGCTGGCTTTTTCCTCCTCGTATTGGTCTTTGAGCTGCGCATGCGCGCGTTGCTCGTCCTCGCTAAGTGCTGGCTCTGGCTCTGGCTCTGGTTCTGGTTCTGGCGTGGGAATGACGGGCTCTGGCTCTGGTTCTGGTTCTGGCGTGGGAATGACGGGCTCTGGCTCTGGTTCTGGTTCTGGCGTGGGAATGACGGGCGTAGGCTCGCGCTTAGGCTCAACAGGCGTAGGCACAGGCTTTGGCTTTGGCTCGGGCTTGCTCTCAGTGAGGGACTTGACTTGATCCTGCGTGTTTGCATGGAGTGTGCCTACGTGACTGATGTAGCTCTGCTGGCGGTCGAATAGCTTCTTGAGCTTTTCGAACGTTTCCTTGAGCTTAGCGAGCTCAGACTGAGCTTCGGGGTTGTCGCCGACGGTTTGCTCTTTCTCCTCAATCATCTTACCGAGTTGGTTGAGGCGATTTTCTGCAGCTTGGCTCTTTTTCTTCTCCTTCTCAAAGATTTGAGAGATGATTTTTTCGTACTTTTGCAATTGAGGCAGATCACCCTGCTCGTATGCCTGCTGGATCTGCTCCTCGCTGGGGATCTTGATCTCGGGCTCGGGCAGCTCCATCTGGCTCACCTCGGCGATCATGGCATCATAGATCCCACGATCAGATGCGGGGAGAGTCTGCTGCTTTTGCTTCAGATTCGCGAGATGGTTGTCGCGCTGCTGCAAGAATTGCTGGTACTCTTGCTCGCTATAGCTACCGCGTGCAGCACTGAGAGCTAGGTAGCGCTCAACTAGCTGGACATGGCTCTGACGGCTCTGCTCATCCACCACGGGGCGGTTCAGATCATTGAGCTTGGAGTCGGCGTCAGCTGCGAGGCTCTCTACGCCTCGGAAGTTGGCATACTGCTTCTTGAGAGCTTGGGCGATAAGGTCTAGGTTGTCTTTGAGCTGCTGGAGCTTGCCCTGCTTCTCAGGATCATCGCCGACTGTCTCTTCGAGCTCGTTGATCTTGTCTTGGAGTTTTTCCTTGACTGCCATCATCTTGTCATAGCTCGTCCGCTCACTGCCGCGTATACCTAGGAGCATGTCGCGGTAGCGCGTGAGCATAGCTTTGTCCTTCTGCGCATGGGCTTTCTGGATATCGGTGGAGCTGGGGACGGTCTCGATAGGAGCGGCAGGTGCCACGCCCCATTGGGATATCTCCTTGAGGCGTTGGGCGTGGAGCTTTGCTCGCGCCTCATCCAGAGCTTCTTGCGCTGCTTTCATATTGATTTCGAGTCTATTGCGATAGCCGTCGACGCGAGCGGCAAAGAGGGCATCATCTTGCGGCTGGGTGCCGCTATCGACGAGGACTTGCCACTGGGCTTTCATGTCCTCATGCTCTTGTGCTTCCTGCTCACGGATGGCGCGTACACGGGCGCGGGCTTTCTCAGCGAGCTGCGCATACTGCGCGAGTAGGGCTGCGTCCAATCCAGGTGGTGGGTTCTCAAGCTGCTGTATTTGCTGATTCATGAGTGGCACGTTGCCCTCTGCTGCAGCTTTCTCCACGTCTTGCGAAGTGGGAGGCGTGTCAATAACGGAGGGACCAGGAGAGCTGACGTCAAACTCATTGAGCAGCTTCTCAAGCTCTTTGCACTGGCTATCCAGTGCATCCCACTCACGCTGGCGCTGAGCATCGTAATCTTCTAATGTCATGCCGCTCGGAATGATGGTAGGCTGCACATCTTCTACGATGCTCGCCTCATCGTCATCTTCTACGATACTGGGGCCACCTTCTACGATGCTGGGCTTATTATCTACAATGCTAGCCTCACCTTCTACGATGCTGGACTTATTATCTACAATGCTAGCCTCACCTGCCTTACCTACGCTGTCTATGACGGTAGCGAGCTCCTCTGTGAGAGGCTTGTCGCCATCTCGGGTGGCGAGATAGACGGCTCCCGAGCCTGCGGCGAGCAGGAGCATGAAGATGGAGCCCTTTGCAAAACTCTTCCCGCAGCCTCCAGGCTCAGGCTTGCGCTTAAAGAAGCTAGCCAGATCGAGTCGGGAGAGATTCAGCGAGGAGTCTATGATGCGCTCCATACCCCAGATGATGGCCAGCTTTGGCTCTGTACGACTGCCATAGACGCGGTACATCTCAGGCTCAAACTGGGGATTGGGAATGGCAAACTTCTCAAAGAGCAGCTTGGTATTCTGATCAATATTGGGCGCATCAATGGCGGCGCGGAATTGCTTGACACGCTGCTCAAAAGCATCATAGACGCTGGGCTCCAGCTCCTCGTAGCAGTCACGAAGTGCGCGGCTGTTGCACAGCTGCTCGACTCCATTCTCGTAGAGAGAGGCGATGATGCTGTTGTTCGCATCGTTGTAGCGTATCTTCGCGAGGAAGGGGGAGAGCTTGTCTACCAAGATGTCTTGGTGCGCGACGTACCAGAAATCGGTACCGCCATGAGAGACGCGCAGGCGTGTGTGATTTTCAACCGGTACTTCAAGACCAGTTCCTTGTATAGCTGTTATTTCCATAAAATAAAATATTTAAAATTGCGTAAAATAGATAAATGAATGGCGTACACGTCGCGCACTCCAGCTCGCGCCATGACCTAGGATAGCCATGGGCATAGCGAGAGCGCGCAGACGCTGTATCGTCAATCAAGTAAAGGGGACATGAGATTCATTGGACAGAACGACAATGCACTTGCGCGGATAGAGATTGCCCCGCTCATTGTAGAGTCCCCATGCGTGTACCGCTGCCACGTCACCCGTGCGCTCTCCCTTGACTGAGGGGAGCATAGATGAGCTGACGTAGGGCATGTCGAGCTCAGGCAGATAGATCGTATAGAGAAATCCGCGCTGCTCCAAGATGACATTGAGACGCTCAGAGATGAGGCGCGCGAAGTGCAGCGACTCGTAGCTAGAGATCTCCTGAGACTCCGCCCAAGCAAAGAAGAAGCGGCTGATGTTCTGTAGACTATTCATCACATGCTGCTCCATATCAGCTTCTACACGCGACATAGCCATATAGCTATCCCACATGAAGATACTGGCGAACATACAGCGTAGAAACTCATCCTCGCCCTTCCCGAGCAGCACATCCTCCCACTGAGCGTAGTAGGGTGCGAGCTCGGGGAGGCGCAAATAGTCAGGCCAGAGGATATTGCTCAGGTCCACATAGGCTCTCGCCTGTGCCTCTGCCTGAGCATCATCGCGCCCCTGACCCGCCGCGGCGAGCTGCTGCTGGAGCTGCTGGTTCTCCAGCTCCAGCTGCTGCACTCTCTCGATGAGGTCTGGCGCCATCGCGCCCGATGGGGCACCAGCTGGCCTAGCTGCCAGAGTAGGCAATGCCTGCTCTGCTGCTGCTGGGGGATGGGGATTGCCCGCCTCAGATGCAGCCTGCTGTAGGCACACGCCGAGGCGGTGGTAGATCCCCTCCTCCTCCAGCGTGTACTTGGGTGCTCTTTCTAGGGCATCCACAAGGGTCTTGCAGATCGTTTTGAGAGTTTGAGACATCAGTTGTACTTCTCGTTAGAGTAATCCACGTGATAGAGGCAGCGATCCATCCAGAATCCATCAGCTGAGAGCGTGTTGAGCACGAGGGCGACATCGGCTGTACTGACCTCCTCGCCTGCCGTCCCTGTGACAGAGACAAGCTGGATATCATCGTCATCACCTGCACTGACACTCTCTGCGCCATCTACGCGTGACATCACAACGGCGAGGGGAGCCTTGGGCGCACGTCGAGGATCGCCCTTCCAGACGAGCTTGTACTGCTGCTCGGGGCGAGAGCCTACGGCATTGTATTTCTGCCTGCCGATGAAGGCGTTAATTGCGAGTTGAGTGCCTACGTACTCCTTGTTGTCTACAGAGATAAAGCGCTTGTGATCATTGGTCGTCTCATCAGGCTCGAGAATCACAACGCCACCCGCAAAGCCACCGTTGCTATTGCCCAGTGAATTAATCGGGCCCCAGTAATTCTTCACCGGAGTTGCGATGTGCTCATCTCGACTGAGACTCCACGCCATGTTGCCATTCTGACTTGCGAGATAGATGGCGGCCCCGATCACCGTGACGCTCTTGGCATCGGCTATCCTTCCGCCTGCATTCATGGGATACCATGAGCCTGCGTAGTAGTCTTTCATACGGATGATACGCTGTGGGAGGATGGGGAGCTTCTCTTTGAGCATCTCGTGGACGCGTGGCATCTCTGAGATCTTGCCACTCAGGGTAATGAGGTCAACCTCATAGGCCGCAACAAAGGTGGCCAGCGGCTCGATGGCCTTGAGCAGCTCATCATAGATGCAGCTACGGAGGCGCTCCGGATCATACTCGAGGCGCGCATCCATGTCGATGCGGAAGGAGTAGTGCCCCAGCTCGGCGTGGAGCTGCTTGTTAAAGTCCTCGAGCGCGGCGGCATCCACCATATTAGCACCTTCTATGCTGCCTATGCTGCGGTAATCGCCGTTCACATCGTCTGAGTAGTACCCCTTCGGGCAGTCAACGAGGTCACTGAGCCACTGGCGCACGATGGGGACAAAGAAGAGCTTGGTAATACGCTGCCACGTCGCATGCTCAGATTGAGTGCCATGTGAGGTGCTCAAGACGGAGGCAAATGCCCTACATACCTCATGCGCATTGGGATTGGGCACCGAGTAGCCATCCTTGTCACGTACGAGCGCACCATGCGTGACCAAGATGGAGGGCAGTAGGACGCGCTGGATGATGGCGAGCACGACCATGTCGCCTGCCGCAGAGGAGCAGTCGCGGAAGAGCACATTGTAGCGCAGGCTCACCCCACCCTCGATGATATTGCGATACTCGACGATGGAGGTGTCTGTCGTACCACCTCCGATATCGACGGTCATCACACGCACAGTATTCTCTGAAAGCTTCTTGCTACGCCCTCCTCCGTAGAGAGATATCCACTGATTGCCATCAGAGAGACGCGAGATCTCAGAATAGATAAAAGGCAGCTGCGAGGCGACAGCCTCATCGAGCTCCATGTGCACCTCGGGCTTGCAGCCATTGCTATACTGCATGGTGGACTCCTTGTTGGCCATGTGCGCGAGCGTGAAGATGTCACGAGCGCGGTTCCACGCCTTGCGGTAGGCCTCGACCTCGCGCGCAATCCAGCCTGAGGGGTAGGTGACGACGATGGAGCGCAGGCGGCGACGATAGTTGGGATGGTTGCCCTCATTCCATTTGGACGAGGTGATCTGGCGGTAGGCTGTCTCTAAGATGGAGAGAGCAGACCAGACCATCGCGTGATCACGTGTATAGTTAGGCGTATTGGGCACCCAGGTAGGACGCTTGATCGTATCAGGGTCTGCATAGGGAGGTGTGCTGATGTCCCAATCACGAGCATCACTGTACATGTAGGTACAGATGGGACCTGCCAGATTGTGGGGTCTGTCGCGGCGGTTCTTGGGACTCCAGCGATTGGGATTGATGTGCCAATCACGTGAGCCTGCCAGCGAGCCATCATCCCAGAGGTAGCGCTTTGGCGAGCTCAGCGAGAGGTTGAGACCCTCGGAGAGGTTGACATTGGAGAGCAGCGACTTTGCCTCATCACCCATGATAATAGGTGAGATATCGACAAACATCTGCGGTACACGCTCAATGAGCCTGTACTGAGTGACGCGTGCTCCGCCGACGCGCAGCGGGAGGAAGTCGATGAGCTGTCGGCCCCTCTCCTCCTGAATAGCTTGATACTCGAGGCTCTTGTTGAAGCGCGACTTGCCAGTGCCGACAGGGTAGTTCCACTCGGCAAAGATTGATTCCTGAAGTAGGAACCATGAGTCAGCGATGACTTTATTGGTATCCGAGATGTTCTTGCCTCTATAGTATTCCTCACCGCGTGACAAGAAGCGTATGGGGCGGCAGAAGGAGGAGAGCTCTCGTCCATCATGCCAATCAGGCTCATTCTCCAAGGCCAAGACCATCGTACGCGTGTTGCCAAAATCGACAATCAAGTCGACATCAAAGCTATTTTCCGTCGTCTTCCACACCAGCTCCAACTTCGCAATAGCGACATACTCGTGGCGCGCGTTGGGATTGAGATTGAGCTTGAACTCGACAGGGAGGTGGTCCATGGGATGCCCCTCGGCATCCAAGAGTCCGCCAAGCTGCGCCCATGAGCTATAAGCGTAGGGAGTCGCGGCGCGCTGCTCGGCATCACGTGGAGCTTCTTGTTCGCTGACGGTTTTCTCACCGAGGAGGCGTCCGCGCTTGATGGAGCCGATGTTGGTCTCGATCGCGACCCAGACGCCGAGCTTTTGCCCTTTGGTGCCTAGTCGCCAGCGGATCCATTTGTAAAGCTTTTTATCAGAATCCTCGTATTCTTGCCACGAGACGCGCTCGGTCAAGCACGCAGCGCGCAGCTGACGCCCCGAGTCAAAGCGCGCCAAGAAGCTATCTTCGAAAGGGATAAAGGTGAAGTGATGCCCTGTATCAGGGTAGAGATACACGGGGACTGTGGGCTGCTTGTCACGATTGAGAACCGTGGTCTCAGGTGTAGCGCTCACGCTATTGCCATCTTGTGGGTCTGGTTCGGGTACAGGGGGAAGGTGTTTGCTCATAAGCTTATGATAAATGAGAGGTTAAATAGGAATAATACGAAGTCAATGATCACATCCGGCTTAGTGCCTTTCGATAGATAGTTCATGATCTTGAGTGATCGCTTCCAGCTCAGAGTCACCACACTGGATACCTCGCGGATTGAGCGCATCATGGCTGAGCAAGTAGTTGAGATAATCCAAGAAGGGTTTCAAAATGGCAAAGTAATGAGGGCTCTCCGTAGGATTGTTCACCCTGTACTGACTCATGGCATTGAGACGCTTTTGTGCCTCTTTGGGGGTGCATTTGCTGCTAGAGGATATCTCGTCACCTGCGCGGTATTCGAAGAGAATCTGCGTGAGGAAGGCAGCCACAAGGCGGCGGAACTCCTCGCGCAGCTCCAGATTCACCTGCGTCGGCGCAAAGCCGCGTAGCCACATGACGAGTGGCTCCAAATCTATATTAGTAATGATATAGGAGATCACTCGAGAGCGGTGCTCCTCGGACTCAAAGCCCATATAGGATTGCAGTGGCGCGCTCATGACACAATCGCGCCAGAGTGCCACCTGCGCCTCCGTGTAGCTGGGGATGCTATTGGGGGCGAGGGGGAGGATATCCAAAATTTCGGCATCAATATTTTTAAAATTGATGATCTCGCGCCCGATACTCTCCACGTTATAGAGCTCAGCGCCAGGACTTTCCTGATCTGGGATTTGGATAGCTGTAATGAGCTTCTGGATATCAGCGGCTCGCTGACCTTGCTCATCCTGTGGGGGGAGCGCCTCGATGAGGCAGCTGTGCAGAGCCGCGGTGAGCTGCTCGTATTTGACATCCAAGAGATCGCGACGCTTTGAGCTCTCGAGCTGCTCGCGCACCTGCTCAAAGAAGTAGAGGCGTCCGCCAAACTCGCGCTGATACTGACGCTCGCCGTAGCATAGCCCCGCCATGGCGTAGAGGGTCTCAGGGGAGCCTGAGAAGTACTTTTTGAAGTTCTCATCGGCGGCAATATCCTGAATATTTCTGATCAGGCGCTCGTCGGAGTCGCAGTTGATCGTGCCAGCGGAGAATTGGGGATAATTCGTGGTAAAGGTACGCACATAGCTAGAATCCGCGAGATTGCCCAGCTTGTCGAGACGGCTAAAGACGCCGTGGAGTCCCGAGACACCTGTACCCGCCACATCGACCTCATTGATCAAGGAGGCGGAGAAGGTGAGCGTGAGGTTGATGGGCAGCTTGGCATCGTTCTGCGTAGGGGGGAACTGTGAGCCCATCGCCTTGCACCAGCTCTTGATACCGTTGAGCAGCTGGTGGGGCTGTGCGGGATAGTTCTGCCCTGCGGGCATGCGCACCAGTAGCGAAAAGACATCAATGTTGAGATTGCGTGAGCTGCTCACGACGATGGAGGCGGTCTTGCCTCGCTTCATGAGCTGGGTCAGACCGATGTAGGGCTTTGAACCATCATCGGCGATGTAGTTGAAATCCAGCTTGTCATCCTCCAGCAGGGTCGCGGCTCGATGCTCATTGGACACACCGGGGAAGTCGAGCAAGTCGGCCACCTCCAAGACAGAATGCACCGTCTCGCTGTTCGCCTTGATCGCCTCACCGCGAATAGGCACGACGATGAGAGACACAAGCCCCTGCATGAGGGCAAAATCCTGCTGCATCGTCGCACTCTGGGTAAAGAGCTTGGTCGCAGCCGTCGCTGTGAGTGCCTTCACCCCCTCAGAAAGCTCGGAGAATCCAAGAGAGCTCACGATACTACGATCCGCCTCCGAGACAGAGACGCGCTTGACCGCTGCGATATCCAGCATGATAGAGGCGACGCTCCATGGGCAATAGACCTTGTCCTGTCCGACGCCCTCCATGAGCTTGCCACGCATCTCAAGCAGCGCTTCAAAGAGCGCATCAATGTTGCTCCAGTCATCCCAGAGGAGATCAAAGACCAGCTGCTTGACCCGACTCATACTCGTAGAGAGCTGTGTGTTATTGAGGACTTCGCGGCGCAGATTAGACCACTCGGCTTGCAAATTGAGATAGCGCGAGTAGTTCATATCAATCAGCGTCTCGAGTACGTCACAGAGCTTGACCAAGAGACTATAGGCCTGCTCGTCGACTACTGGCTCCTTGTCATTATCTGGCTTTTTGGGCAGCTTGTGACGGAGATCGAGCGCGGAGATGTTGATCTTCTCGCCAGCCTTGTTCTGGGCTGTCGTCTCACTGAGGTAGCCGACGGCGAGCGAGAGCATGATGTCAAAATCGCTGGAGAACTTCAGCTCAACGGGGTACTCAGGATAGGGCACCTCGTCTTTGAGCTGAAAGCGCGTCACACAGCCCGAAGCATCTAGGCCATGATTGTAGGGATTGAGCACGGTGAGACCTGGGATACCCGAGCGTCCACAGAAGCGCGCCTGATCATTCTCCGACCAGGTCAGCGCGGGGCAGCCTTCTTCCTCAGGGCTATTACCGTCGATGAAAGCCTGTAGGAGTGTAGATTTGCCACTCTGGGATGGCCCCCAGAGAGCCATCGTAGGCTTGCTATAATCCGTGCGAGAGAGCTCTATCATCTCCAGATCACGGAAGATGCGCTGCAGGCGATCAAGCCATCCCCCACGCGTAAGCTGATAATTGCCTGTACGCTTGGAGCCATATGTCTGATACCACTGTGTCAGTTGTTCTGCTAGTTTCATTGAAATGTATGTTAATTTAAAAGCTAAGTAAAAGTTAGAAAGTTCATCTAGGGGACTTCTCCAATCTCGCGCGAGCCAAGATACTGCGTTGAGCTTAGACTGTTCTGCTCATCATCAAAGCAGATGAGAAAGACAGCCTAATAGCACTCAAACGTGGCAGGTAAAGTTATTATTCATAGAATAACGAGAATGCAGAAGCCCCCTCTATAAGATAAGGTGGGATTTGAGAGGATTAGAAAAAGATACTACCGCGATTTTCATCCTCCTCGTCTGCCTCCTTGCGGGAAAGAGGTGGTACCGCGGCTCGCCTAGGAGGGGGTGAGTTAAAGACAGAAGTTCTAGGTAGAGGTGAGGCAGCTTGTGCGGCTGGTGCCGTCGTCCTGAGATGCTCGAATTGACGCTTCTCCTGCTCAAATTGACGCTTCTCGTCCTCAAAGCTACGCTTCTCCAGCTCGAAGGTACGCTTCTCGTCCTCCATGGTGCGCTTATCCACGTCGATGGTCGTGCGCTCCCCATCCAAGACACCTCTATCCTTCTCGATTGCAGCGTTCTGCGCGCGTAGAGACTCTTCTAGCTGATCGAGACTCGCCTTCTTATCCTGCAATGAGGCGAGCTCTTGGGCGATTTCTTCTCTCTGGGTACTCAGGGTAGCCTGCTCACTCGCAATCACCATCTGAGACTCAGCCAGCGAGCTGCGAACGCTCTCGACCTGATCCATCGCTTCCTTGCTGCGAAGAGCTTCTTGCTCGATCGCCTGCTGCAGCTCTTGGAGGCGCTGCTGCTCTGCTTCTAAGTGAGCCTGCGCCTCATGGAGACGCTGCTGCTCAGAGTCCTGATGCTGCTTGGCCTCAGCCATCAGCGCATTCTCCATCTGGATTTCGCGTCGACGCTCCTCGATAGATTGAATCTCAAGGAGAGACTCGAGCTCGGAGAGCTCATTCTGAAGCGCGTCGCGCTGCACGGTAAATGCCACGCGGCGCTCTTTGAGCTGCTGCTCGTCAGTGTCTAGAGAGGCGCGCTGAGCCTCCAGCTCTGCACGTCTGTCACATCGCGCCTGCTCTGACTCAGCGAGCTCGGTTAGCTCCTGTCGCAGAGGGGCTAGCTGCTGCTCGAGACCAGATATCTCCGCCGACAGAGATTCCTTGCTCGCCATGAGCATCTGGTGCTCCTGCTGCTGAGTCGCGTGGGCGGTCTTGAGCGCCGCGAGCTCCTCACGACACTCGCCCTGCTGCCTCTCGATCACGCGGATATCCTCCTCGGCAGCACTCTTGGCAAGCATGAGAGACTCTTGCTGCTGGTGTAGATCTTGGAGCACCTGCTGCTGCTCTCGCTCAGAGAACTCGTAGCTCTGACGCTTCAGATCATATTGAGCCTGCTGCTGCTGGTACTCCGCGATGAGCTTTGTTTGCTGATTGAGCGTTTGTTGATGATTAGACAGCGTCATCTCGAGGACCGTTTTTTCAGCCTCGCGTTGCTGGATGGCACTAGAGAGCTCATTTTGCTTGTTCTGGAGTGCCGCTATAGCTGATTTTCCGTGCGCTAGTTTGTCGTTTAATTCATTGCACTGCCTCTTCAAATCGTTGATATCGCTAGCCAATATCTCCTTTTCGCTGTACTCCTTGATGTCTTCTGAAAAGTCATCATCATCATCATAAATACTAAAACTCATATGATTATTTCTCTATCTAATTAAATTATAATGAAGGGTTAAGCCAAGATTTTCTGCACAAGACGCGCCCCCGTGGGAAGCACAATCTCAAAGCCCTTGGCGGTGAGAGGTAGTTTAAAGCGCAGCAGAGCCGCGAGACCATCCGTGTACTTGTGGACCAAATTGCCCTGATCATCCAGCAGATCAGCACTCGACGCGATCATTTTGTTCTCATCGACCACCTCGGCAAAGACGTCATTGACCGAGCGCATCTCGCGCGCGATCTTGTGATCCCAAATATCAACGGGCAGCTCCATCGTATCTGGTAGATCATCCAGCTCCTCGAGCTGCTCGACTGAGATAGAATCACCCACACCGATGAGGACGAGCTTGGTCGATGTCTGTGTACCCGCATCAATCGCGCGCGAGAGCTCGACGGTGAACTGCTTCACCTCTTCAAAATCATCCAGCGCACCATCAGTGATGATGATGAAAAATCGCTTCTGAGCATCCGCGTGCTTCTCCATCAGAGCCTTGATCGCAGGCAGGATGCGCGTCCCCTGCCCCCAATTGCCCGGTGTGCCCACATAGGTCGTCTCCTGCGCGGACTCAGCCGTGAGGTCACCCACGATCTCATACTCTGAGCCATCGTGACCCGCGCAGCAATACACGAGCGTGACGGACTCATCCGCGTCCAGAGTAGTCGCAAGCATAGGAATCATGCTCTTGCAGAACTCCTCCACCTGATTGGGATAGGTATTCTCGATGATCACGCCTTTGTCCACGAGCTCACGATAGGCCTCATGGGTCGTGAGCTCAAACATGGGGATGCCATCCTGCATGTACTTGCGCGCCATATTGCGCTCGACATAATCATTGATCTCCTCCTGAGTAGGCGGCTTGAGAAAGGCGCTGCGCACCTCGCCAAAGCTCGTACTCATCGAGTAGGAGCAGTCGAGGGCTACCCCCGTCTTGCACCCCTCTATCCCCTCGGTGGGATCGAGCAAGATGGTCGCAAACACCTCAATCTCGCTCTCCGTGCGACACAGGTTCACCTCCCCTAGCTGGGGATTGACCTCGCGGCTATCGAGCTGATAGTTGCGCCCAACGAAGAGCTCCTCTACGGATTTAAAAGCCATAAGGGTTATTCTATAGGATGTTAGAGCCCCTCACGGATATCCTGAGTGATGGATGTGCCATCAGGCAGAAGGATGGTGAAGCTCGTGGAGGAGGCGGGCATCGTGAAGGTGAAAATAGGGGGCAAGCCATCATTGTAGCTGCCGCCACCTTCACGTCTGACTTCGTTGCCAAAGGAGTCAAGCACCTTCGCACTAGGACACACGATCAGAGACTCATCGACGACCTCGGCAAAGATCTCCTCGAGACTCTGCATCTGCGCGGCGATCTTGTGATCCCAGAGATCATGCCCAGCGACAGCGTAGCGCTCATCGCCGTCGAGATCATCAAGTGCCGCGATGGAGACCGTAGCTGCGCTATCAGCATAGCGGAACTCGTCGCCCACCCCGATGATCACATACTTGGTAAAGCCACGCGTGCCCGCTTGGAGCTCAAGGCAGATTTCCTTGCTCGCCTGCTTGGCCGCCTCGAGGTCATCAAGCTGCCCATCGGTGATAAAGATGACCATGGACCAGGGAGCGTGCCTGAACTTCTCACGATAATAGTTGATGGCAGGCAGGATCTGAGTGCCTGTGCCATACTTTTTGGGAGGATTAAAGGAGGCCAAGGCGCAATCCTCTTCGCTCAGATCACCGATCTCCTCGATCTGCGAGCCTTGGATGCCACAGGCGTAATAGATAGCTGATGTGCAGCCATTTTGCGAATAGCTCGCGAGATAGGCGGAAATTTTCCCTGCCACAGCCTTGACCTGATTGGGCGTACCTGGGGCAAAGATAGTGCTAGGCTTGCCAAAGATCGGCTCCATTGACCGAGACCCGTCTATAGCGACGCCCACACTGGCATGCTCGAGACCGACTGGAGGCATGAGAATAGTCCCTCTCACGCGTACCGTACCAGACCCATGTTCCCATACATTGACTTCGCCCAAGGGAGAGACGACTTTGCTTAATTGTGCCATTATAATTCTATGCGTTGGAGAGAATGCGGGGGCAGAACTCGTATCGCCACCCTCATTGCAATTGATTAGTTCAGAGTTTAGCAAAAATCACTAGCATGTCAAGATAATAGTGGGAGCTAATATTTATACATGAGCATCATCACAGTATGCAGAGACCTAACAAAATAAAGCAATAGCACGCGAGGTCGTATACACAAGACACCCATGATGTCTTTCATCGTCATGCGATGCAATCTGGCGGCAAGATCATGCGGGGTCAAAGCCAGATTGAGGATTTCAGACACATCGTCAGCAGCGTATCACAGCCGGCATCCTACTGCAACGTGAGTCCCCGCCTTGAGAACTCTCCTATTTTATCAGAAGCCCCCTTGAGAGAAAAGAGAAGCTGCTTTCAGCTGAGGGAAAAACTATTTTCTTCCCACAACTAAAAGAAGCTTTAGCTCCATAGACATGATTCGGCATCGCCTTCTCTCCTACCCAGCTACATGATCTAGGCCTGACTCATCATCCCCTCCGCTGCTAATCCCAGCGCAGGATCTGCGCACGACCTGCGGGGAGATGGTAGCGGAGCTCTCCTGTGCGGAGCTGCTCTCGAGTAAGCTCGATAGGGCTGCCAGCGTCAGCACCGAGTAGAGGGGTGAAGTGGGAGATCTCGCGCTCACGACGACACCACTGCTGAGCGTGCTCGGGGATGTGGACGCAGACCTCGTCCTGCACACTCTCGGCGGCGAGGTGGCAGAGGGCGAGGTAGCAGGCATCGCTCTCTCTGTCGTAGCGCAGGAAGGCATAGAGCCAGTGCCCCGAGTGCTGCTCGCCCTCAGCACGGCCAAAGCCTGCTGTCTGCTGATTCGCCCAGTTGAGCCCGTAGAACCCTCCCTGGGTGAAGGCAGGGCTCTGCATCAGGCGCAGTAGCTCACCCATCCACTCGCGCTGTGCGCGCTCCACCTCGCTGAGTAGACCTCCGTCGTAGCGGTGTCCATGCACCCAGCGCTGGAGGCGGGGCAGGCTGGTGTAGTCAAAGATGCTGGTGCGCCCCTGATTGCCGCCAAAGCCGATGGGTCCCTCGGCGCGCTCGCCGAGCTCCTGTCCATTGTAGAAGAGGATAGGACCGCGGCTCGTCGCGTATTGCGCCACACTGAGTGCCTCGCGCACGATCTCCCCCTTGCCCCCCCAGTACATGGGCGCGCAGAGGCGGGGCTCGTCGTGATTCTCCAGATAGCGGACACCTCGGTGGCTGAGGGCGGTGTGCTCACTGTTGTAGCAGTCGAGGTCATTCGCCCAGACTTCTCGTTCATAGAGTGCGCGCAGAGCCTCGTAGCTGGGGGCGTCATAGACGGCATCAAAGCCCGAGTTGAGGAGTGCTGACTGGACGTCGCCCTCGACGAGCTTCATATGATCATCGTAGGCCTCGGCGATGAGTAGGCAGCTCTCATCACGCAGGCGGCAGCGCGCGCTCGCCCAGCGCCAGAAGGGCATGGGCACCATGTGGGCCATGTCGCAGCGGAAGCCGCCGACCCCCTTGCGCTGCCAGAAGGCGAGGACTCTATCCATGATGTGCCACGTTCGCGGCACCTCGGTAGGCGAGGCGAGCACGTCGGGCAGCGTCTCGCAGGCGCGTGCGCCGAGTCTGTAGTCGATGCCATAGTTGAGCTTCACCGTCTCATACCAGTCGTAGAGGGAGGGGCGCCACGTGGCGGCGTTGTTGCCCGTGACGCGGGGGCGGATGAGGTCGTCGTGGTAGATGCCTAGTGGGAGGCGGAAAGGGGGGCGTCCCTCGGTGCTCTCATCGAGGTAATAGTAGGGCTGGTCACGTGTGAAGAAGGGCGTGCGGTCGCAGCTGCCGTTGAAGTCCAGCTCGGGGTGCGCGACGGCTTTGTAGTCGCGTGAGACGTGGTTGGGGACGAAGTCGATCAGCGGGATCATCCCCCAGCGGCGGATGCGCTCGATGAGGGATTCAAACTCCTGCATGCGATTCTCGGGTACGGTGGCGAGATCCGCATCGACGTCAAAGTAGTCGCTGATGGCGTAGGGGCTGCCCGCCTTGCCCTTGACGAGGCTGTCGCTGACAGACTGCTGCTCGCCGTAGGTGCTCTGGGTGGCATGCCTGATGACTCCCGTGAGCCAGATGTGGGTGATGCCAAAGCGGCTCAGTGAGGCGAGAGCCGCATCATTGATCGCCTCAAAGCTGCCGCAGCCATTGCTAGCTCGGTCGCCGTGGTCGCTGCCCGCCGTCTCGAGATTAGAGAAATGTCGGACGAATAGTTGGTAAATGACTTCTCGCATAGTTCTTAGGGTTGTTATTTCAACAGGCACGATAGCATAATGTTTTCTTCTTTGCAAGCGTTGAGCGATGCTCAGTGTCAGAATGTAAAGCGGTTTTGAGCTCCAAATCCCCTTATTTTGCTAGATGTTTTTTTAGAGTTCTTCTTATGTTGTTCTTACTGTGAAATCATTGGCTATAACAGGCAGGTGCGATTGTGAGACATCTACCTCATGACACAAAGAGAGTGTCTAAGAATAGAGTCAGGAGTCGCTGACGGCCTCTCAAGCACGTGAAAACTCCATCAGATACCGACGAAAGCCTAGCCCCGATGATCAGGGCTAGGCTCGTAAAGACGCGGTGAAGCGGTGCTGCTCTCAGGCTGCCTTGCGGCGGCGGCGTGCGAGTAGTCCTGTCAGCGCGAGTAGGCTGAGTGTCGCGGTACTGGGCTCGGGGATGATGCTAAATTGGGCGGTGCCGCTCGATGAGCCTTGGAAGGTAGCGTAGTACGACTGCCCATTGACGGTGGCGTAGCTGATACCCGCAGGGAGCTGTGCCTCATCGAGCCCTTCAAGGTTGAAGATGATGCTCACCCCACTCTCTAAAGCGGCTCTGAAGGCATCAAACTCAGCGGCTATCATGCTCACGTCTAGGGTGAAGCTGCCCGCGATCTCGGCGACTCCCACGACGTCGACGCCCTGGAGTGTGTAGCTGATGGGCGCGGCCTCGCCAGAGCGGGTCGCGCTGCCGCTGGCGGTCACGTTGTCATAGCCTAGCCTGATGTTCTGCAGTGTGAGTGCGCCCGAGCCCGTGTTGAGTGTGATATCCTTGAGCGTGATATTCTCTATATGTAGGCGGCTGCCCTCCTCGAGTGTGATGCTGCCGCCGCTGATGCTGCTATCAGAGGCAAGCCCCTTGATGGTGCTTGCAGCCCCCGCTGCGCCCTCCGTGCTGGTGGTGATGGAGGAGCTGCTGTCGAGCTCCAGCTGTCCCTGCACGCTGAGACGAGCCCCCGCGTTGATCGTGATGTCGGTGTTGTTCAGCGCGGCTTGGGTGGCGGGCACGTAGCCACCCTCTCCTTCTGAGCCTAGGCCTGCGAACTTGCCGAGGCGCAGCTCACCTGCATGCACGGTGATGCTCTGGTTGTCCACAAAGCTGTTGAAGGCGACGGTGGAGAAGGCCTTGCCATCAGCTTTGATCGCCTCTCCCGCGCCATCAAAGCCATTGTTGATGTGGATGATCTGATTATCTTTTGAGTTCGTGTCGCCAGTGATTCCGTCGTTGACGACAATGCTCTGTGAAGCGTAGGCGTTGAAGTTGAGGTAGGAGCTGGCTTCCTTTCCGTCATTGAAGATAGCCTCATAGTTTCTCGTTGTAGAGCCATCAGCACGGGTATAGTTCCCGCTGAATTGCATGCTGCGATCAAGGGCGAGGAAACCTATGCTAGCCGAGTCGTTATAGATCGCCCCGCCTTGAGCAGTGACTGCAGAAGAAACCGAGTTGGAGATGAAGTCGCCTGTGATTGTTGATAGCGTCCCGTAGTTATAGATCGCCCCACCATAAGCATCTGCTGCCCAGTTTGGTTCGTCAGGGTCAGGGTCAGGGGTAGCGTCAAGGCTATAGGTCGAGTTAGCAATGAAGTTGCCTATGATGTTTGTTATCGTACTGTAATTATAAATAGCGCCACCCCGAGCAATGCCTGAGGAAGAAGCCGAGTTGGAGATGAAGTCGCCTGTGACAGCTGATAGTGTGCCTCTGTTATAGATCGCTCCGCCATGAGCATAGAGATTGTTAGTTTCAAGGTTCATATCAAAGGGGAGGACAGAGGTCGAGTTGGAAATAAAGTTGCCTGTGACGCTTCCTATCGTACTGCTGTTATAAATTGCCCCTCCAAAGGCATTGATTTTCCCTTGACCTTCCACATCGGTATTATAACCCTCAGCACCGGCAGCTGAGGCTGAGTTGGAAATAAAATCACCTATGACATTTGTTATTGCACTGCTGTTATAGATCGCTCCTCCAAAGGAATTAATACTGCTGTCTGACCGTTTCTCCTCGGAGGCTGAGGTGGAGTTGGAAATGAAGTCACCTCGAATAGTCGTGATCGTTGCCTTGTTGTGGATCGCTCCACCAGCGGCTTCAAGCGTGATCTTGAGCTCCTTAACGCTATGGACAGCAGCCGAGCTGGAGATGAAGTCACCTACGATGGTTGTTATCGTACCGTTATTAAAAATAGCTCCACCAGAAGCATAGGCAAAGTTCTCTTGTGCAGCGCTAGTGGTATAGACAGAATTGGAAATGAAATCACCTCTAATGGTTCCTATCGAATTATTGTTATAAATCGCCCCTCCATCAGTAATGCTGCCAACGCTGGAATTCGCAGAGGCCGTGTTGGAAATAAAATTGCCTTGGATGGTAGTAATAGCATCATTGTTATAAATCGCCCCACCTTGGAGTCTGTAATAGGATAAGTTATCGCTAGACGCGGAGTTTGCGATAAAGTCACCTAGAAGCAAATGAATCGTAGAATCATTATATAACGCACCACCAGTGCTTGCGAAATCTTGTTTTTCGCTTAAGCCCAAGAAGCTATAGTGTACGTTGATTCTGCTATTATTAACCAAGCGATTGCTGTTAGAGGAATAGGCCTTGACATCGGCGAGCGATTCATCTTGCGTTTCTATCAGACTCCAGATCTCGGTGTCTGTATCTTGCTGCCATTGGAAGTAGGTGTAGTCTTTGTTAGCCGGTTTTTCATCGCCCAGTGGCACGTCAAATACGACATTGTACTGCACAGGCGTGTAGGTGCCCAGCTCTGCATTGTAGAGGTACTTGAAGATGCTGATATCCTCAGCGAGGATGTCCCCCGTCACCTCTTCTAGCTGGTAGCCTGACTCACTCGGGTAGAGCTCAGGCTCGAGCTGATGAAGACCAGTGAGGGTGGGGGTGCTGAGCTCTGCTCTGCTCTCGGCCACACCTGCGGCGTGCGCCGTGGAGAGCGTATAGCTGACCATGGGGAGAACTGCCGCAACGAGTGCCGCACGGAGGCTAAGGGGGAGATAGGTTTTCATGATGCGTCTCCATCTAGTTTAGCAAATTAGAAAATATACACAAGCCGCGATACTGTCTTTAATAATTATTATACAGTAAAAAGAATAGAGCACACGGTCGACTCGAAGGGAAATGCTCCGATGCCTTGTAAATAAAGAAGCAGGGTAGAGACATGCTCTACCCTGCTTGCTTGGTACAAAATTCTGCTTTATCGTTTATTCACGTGTGGGCTTTTTGCGGATGATCTGGTCACCCTTGCGGATGCTCAGGCCAGCAGGCACGTGCTCGGGATTGTATTCGGCGACGATGTTGGTGCCGTTGACCGAGACAATACGCAGCTGGGCGATCGCGTGGCTACCACGCTTGACGATGAGGGGGATGTCGTCCCCCGGGGAGAGTGCGCTGGATGTAGGAGCCTTGAAGACAACGACGTTCCAACGAGGATCGACGCTGGCGACGGTGAAGGTGTCGTCATTGCGGTTGTAGTCGGCGCGGAAGTCGGACTGGATCTTGCGGACGTCCTTGAGCTCACCTGTGGAGACGACGACGCGCTGGTTGGCGGCCTTGAGGAGAGTCTTGCGCTCTTCCTGCTGGGCTTCCATCTTCTTGATATCCGTGGAGGTTTCTTCGACGTAGGTGGAGATGGTGTAGACGATGTCTTTGATCTCGGCGTCGTCAGCGATTTCCAGTCGGGTGTTGCCCAGACCTTCGCGGAGGCTTTCGAGGGAGGCTTGGAGATCGAGCTTCATCTGGTCGACGCGGGCTGTCTCTTCCTTGAGCTGCTGCTCAGCATCGGCGAGCTCGCCCTTGGTCGTTTCGAGCGTCGCGGCGGATTCCTCTTTGTTGTTGCGCGCATCGCGCATCATGAGGCGGCTCTTGTCGCTGGCTTCGACGGCGTCGGCGCGTTCCTTGGCCATGTTGCTCGCCTCGCGGTTGAGCTCTTTGCGCAGCTGGCGGAGACCTCCGCCTGTTTCTGCCTGATCATGACCGCCGTGGAGAGCGACGAAGAGGTTGACTATTTTCTGCTGATCCATCGAGTACTTGATACCAAAGATCGTCAGACCGAGCGCGATGAGAGCCCAAAGGAGATGTGTAATTTTCATAGCAACAAATTGGAGAATGATTGGAGAATTAGTTGTAGCGGACGGACTTTACAGTATCACCAGCATAGATGCGCTCCCCTGGCTTGAGGGTGTCATAGACGATGTCGGCACTCGTGCGGTTGCCCTCGACATTCTTGACGCTGACCTCACAGATCTTTTCACCACCGCGCATGATGGCGAGGCGGGAGCCGACGACGATGCCCTTGTTGATGCCTGCGTCGATCACGACGTAGTCCCAGTTGGGGTCAGTGAGCAGGATGCGGCAGCTGAGATCCTCGGGGGAGAGGCGGGACTGGCGGTCGGAGTTGAGCTTGCGACCGTCCTTGACAAGGCCTGTGAGATGATCGTTCTGAGAGTTCAGCGAGTTGATGCGTGCATCCTTGCTGGCGATGTCAGCGCGCAGCTCGTTGGAGCGCTCGGTGAGGGTGACGATCTCGCGGACGATGGTGTCGACATCAGCGCCTGAGGCTTCGAGGCCTGCGGCTTTGGATGTCATCTCCATGAGGTTCTTGATCTCCTCTTGCAGCTTCTCGTACTCAGCGCGCAGCTCTTCGTATTGAGCGGTGGTGGTAGCGATCTCTTGCTTGGTGTTTTCGGTCTCTTCGTCGAGGGCGGCTTTCTCGTCTTCAAAGCGCTTTTGCTCGGCGTTGAAGAAGGTCTTGCGCATTTCAGCGTAGAGTTTGTTGCGTTCATCGACGGCTATCAGTGTAGCTTCGTTGATGACTTGTTCTTGTTGAGTTTGAATATTTTCGATTTCACCGCTTGTACCTACCACTTGCTGGAAGGTATTGTAAAATAAGTAAGCAGCGAAGAGGAATAGGACGAGAGCTCCGATTAGAATTTTGTTCCACATGGCGTATGTCAGCAGGATTTGAGTGCGTTAGATTGCAGAAAGTTGTCCATAATTTTTATACTACTTTTGCCCTGATTGCAATCAAAAAAAACCAATACTTCCTTTTTTTTTCTATCGCTACGAATGCACAAGAAAGAAAACGTCTGTTCATCAACATGAACAGACGTTTTACGCTTTTTCTCTGTATTTTGTTAGGATGCAGAGGGTGAGTTGAGTGTGCAGGCGACAGTACGGGCGTCAGGCGCGCGTGTGTCACCTGCTCGGTGGGGCTTAGCCTTCCTTGGCTGCTGCGGCGGCCTTCTGGTCGCGTTCTGCGGCGCGGATGGACATCTTCACACGACCCTTGTCGTCGATGCCGATGCACTTCGCGACGACGATCTGTCCGACCTTGACGACGTCTTCGGTGGTCTTCACGCGTCCCTCAGCGAGCTCGGAGATGTGGATGAGGCCGTCCTTGCCAGGAAGTACTTCCATGAAGGCGCCGAAGTCCTTCGTGGAGACGATCTTGCCTTCGTAGGTTTCGCCGACTTCGATTTCCTTGAACATGCGGTCGATGAGGTAGAGGGCGCGGGTGACGCCTTCCTGACGGCTGCCGTAGATGCGGACTGTGCCGTCTTCACCGATGTTGATGTCGGTGCCGGTCTCGGCTTGGAGTGCCTTGATGTTCTTGCCACCAGGTCCGATGAGTTCACCGATACGATCCTGAGGGATCTTGACGGTCTCGATACGGGGAGCATTGGGGCTGAGTGACTGGGGTGCGTCGATGGCGGCGTTCATGGTCGCAAGGACGTCCTGACGTGCGCTGGTGGCGAGGTGGACGGCTTCTTCCAGAATGTCCAGCGAGACACCGGGGAGCTTGAGGTCGAGCTGGTAGCCTGTGACACCGACGGAGGAGCCGCAGAGCTTGAAGTCCATGTCGCCGTAGAAGTCCTCAGAACCGATGATGTCGAGCAGGGTCTTGTAGCGCGCAGGGTTGCGGTCGCCTTCGTTGTCGAACTCGGAGACGAGACCGACGGAGATACCAGCGACGGGGCGCTTGAGAGGGACACCAGCCGCGTAGAGCGACATGCTGCCAGCACAGACGGAGGCCATGGAGGTGGAGCCGTTGGACTCCATGATCTCAGAGGAGATACGGATGGCGTAGGGGAAGCTCTCGGTGTCGGGGATGACAGGCGCGATGGAGCGCTCAGCGAGCGAGCCGTGACCGATCTCGCGGCGGTTCTGACCACCGAAGCGGCCGGTGTCACCGACGGAGAATGGGGGGAAGTTGTAGTGGAGGATGAAGGTCTTCTCGTCAACTGCACCTGTGTAGTTGTCGAGATATTGCTTTTCCTCAACAGGGGCGAGGGTGGCGAGGCAGAGAGCCATCGTCTCGCCACGGGCGAACATGGCGGAGCCGTGGACGGAGGAGGGCAGTACGTTCACCTCACCTGTGAGCTGGCGCAGCTGGTGGAGGTCGCGGCCGTCGGCGCGCTTGTTCTGCTCCATGATGGAGATGCGGAAGGCTTTCTTCTGGATGTATTCAAAGACCTGCTCGACGTCAAAGTCGGTGGAGTCGGGGTGGGAGGCCTTGATGGCTGCCTCGACTTCGTTGCGCAGGGCGCCGACTTGCTTCTGGCGCTGGAGCTTGTTGGGCGCGTAGATGGCGTCTTCGATGCGGTCGCCTGCGACTTGGTAGCCGATTTCGAGCAGCTCGGGCTTGGCAAGCACGAGTTCGTAGTCGCGGGTTTCCTTGCCACAGAGGCCACGGAGCTCTTCCTGAGCGGCGCAGATGATGGCGACCTGCTCCTGAGCGAGGCGGAGGGCGGCGATGAAGTCGGCCTCGGGGAGTTCGTTGGCGGAGCCTTCGATCATGATGACCTGATCCTTGGAGCCTGCGTAGACGAGGTCGAGGTCAGATTCTTCGCGCTGAGGGTTCGTGGGGTTGACGATGAACTCACCATTCACGCGGCCGATGCGCACAGCACCGACAGGCTCGGCAAAGGGGAGATCGGAGATGACGCAAGCGGTGGAGGCACCGTTGATGCTGAGGACGTCAGGCTCGTTCTCACCGTCAGCGGCGAGGAGCAGAGAGATGACCTGTGTGTCGTAAAAGTATCCTTTGGGGAACATGGGGCGCAGAGGACGGTCTGTCATGCGGCAGGTGAGGATTTCCTTTTCGGTGGGGCGGCCTTCGCGCTTGAAGTAGCCACCGGGGAAGGAGCCAGCGGCGGCGGCTTTTTCCTTGTATTCTACAGAGAGAGGGAAGAATGTCTGACCATCTTTGATCTTGGTCGCGCTGACGACGGTGACGAGGACAACGGTGTCACCGCAGCGTACTGTGACGGCACCATCAGCGAGACGTGCCATCTTGCCTGTTTCAATTGTGATAGGGGTTGCGCCGACGGCGCAGGTAACGGAATGAATACTCATTATATTTATTTCTTCTGATTGCCAGTATCTTATCATCTACTTTGAGGGACGATACCAGCGTGTATTCTCTCAAATGGCCAAGCGCGTGACAGTCCCCTGTATGGGGGCTAAGCTGTTCAAAATGGACGCTCTGCTGCATGAGCATAGCAGAGTTGTATCTGCTTGACAAGATTATTTTTTTGCGCATCTCTAAATGCTAGACATGTCGCTAAGGGCTCTCTGAGAGTACAAATTGCTATTGTCAAGAGGGCGGCTATCCTGTATCATGAGGGCATGACTTATGATTTGATCGTGATAGGCGGCGGTCCCGCAGGCTATGTGGGTGCTATTCGTGCTGCTCAACTGGGTAAGAAGGTCTTGTGCGTGGAAAAGGATCGCACAGGCGGCACCTGTCTGAACTGGGGCTGCATCCCGACGAAGGCTCTGCTGCGCAATGCGGAGCTCTATCACACGCTGCAACACCGTGCGGGTGAGTTCGGCATACGCGCCGAGGGCGTCTCGGTGGATTGGTCGGCGGTCATCGGTCGCTCCCGTGCTATCAGCGATAGGCTGAGCAAGGGGATTGAGTTTTTGTTCAAAAAGCACAAGATTGAGCTCATCTCGGGTGAGGCTCGCGTGCTGAAGGCGGGCGAGGTCGAGATCACGAAGCCCGATGGCTCGCTCGAGACGGCGCAGGCAGAAAAGATCCTGCTCGCCACAGGGGCGCGCAGCCGCGAGGTGCCCGCCTTCCCCTTCAACGGGAAGACGATTATTTCAAGTAAGGACGCACTTGTGACAGAGAAGCTGCCTGAGAGCATGATTGTGATCGGCAGTGGCGCGATTGGCACGGAGCTTTCTTATGTGTACCATGGATTTGGGACGAAGGTGACGCTCATCGAGGCACTGCCCCGCATCCTGCCCAATGAGGATGATGAGTGCAGCACCGCACTGGAGCGCTCGTTCAAGAAGCAGGGTATCACCTGCATGGCTAGCGCACGTGTCGAGTCGCTCGAAGATCATGGTGACAAGGTCACAGCGACGATCACGAACAAGCAGGGCAAGACCGTCGAGCTCACAGCTGATGTCTGCCTCGTAGCGATCGGGGTTGTGCCTGTGCTGCCCGAGGTCGCGGATCTCGCGCTCACGGAGCGTGGATTCATCGCGGTGAATGACCGCTATGAGACGAATGTAGCAGGGGTCTATGCCGCGGGTGACTGTATCGGTGGTATCCTGCTCGCGCATACGGCGAGTTTTGAAGCCGTGCAGGCGGTGGAGGGGATGTACAATGCGGATTATCAACCACGTCAACCCCACTTCGTGCCTAGCTGCACCTACTGCCATCCGCAGGTGGCGAGTGTGGGCAAGCGTGAGCGCGATCTCAAGGAAGCAGGTGTGGCCTACAAAGTCGGGAAGTTCCCCTTCATAGCACTGGGCAAGGCGGTCGCGGTTGGTGCGACGGATGGCTTTGTCAAGCTGCTCTTTGGCGCGGAGCATGGCGAGCTACTCGGAGCCCACATCGTCGGCGATCAGGCCACAGAGCTCATCGCGACTCCCGGACTTGCTCTGGAGAGCGAGCTGACGGATGAGGATATCCATCACATGATCTTTGCCCACCCTACGCTCTCCGAGGCCCTGCATGAGGCGGTGCTCGCGGCGTCGGGGCAGGCTCTGCATGCTTGATTTTTCTCTACTCACACCTACTCATACCATGGAAAATCAATCTGAGACAGCCCCCAATGCCCCTCTGTTCAGCGTCGTGATCCCCTGCTACGGAGCGGAGCGATTCATCAAGACGACTCTCGAGAGCATCTATGCACAGACGGAGCAAGATTTTGAAATCGTCGTCGTCCATGACGAATCCCCCGATGGCACACTCGCGCTACTGCGCGCCGAGACCGATCCGCGCCTGCGCATCATCGACCAGAGAAACGAAGGTGAATGCGGCGCGCGCAACCGCGGTATACGCGAGGCGCGCGGTCGCTACGTCGCCTTTCTCGATAGCGATGACGCGTGGTACCCGCAGCACCTCGAGCTGGCGCGTCGCTTTTTTGAGCAGCACCCTGACGTGATGTGGTATGCGAGCCAGCATCGCCGCGTGCCCGATATCGACTTAAACTCGCTGACGACAGAGAAAGAAGAGAGTGCCCCCCCCGCCTATCAGCAGATACGCTGGTTTCTGGAAGGAGATCGTCGCACAACGGCGTCAACTGTCGTCGCACAACGCTGCGCCTTGACAGGTGACCAATTCCCCGTCGGCGTCAAGATGCACGGTGATACTATAGGCTGGATTCGGATGGCACAGCGCTACCCCGAGCTCGGCTGCTGTGATGAGGTGACCATGCTCTACCGCTTCTGGGGAGGCTCTGCATCTGATAACTACCTGCGCGCCTTCGCTAGCCATGAGAACAACGCCCTGACCATCATAGAAAAGCTTATGCAAGGCTCCTCTTGCAGCGAGGAAGCTCGCCTATTTTATCAGGAGTTCTCCATGGTGAACTGGTGGCAACGTCTCTCGGGATCTAGTCAGCTATCGTGGATCGCAGAGATCGACAACCGTCACGCCACCACGGGGGCATTGCTGGGCTGTATTCTCAAAATCAGAGTCTATGCGAACCACCTCACCACGCGCGCCACACGCTGGTGCGTCCGTCGCAAACTGCTCGCTGTGCGAAAAAGACAAGCACAGCTCATCAAGCAAGCTCGGCAGCACCAGATAAAGGGGGCTTCTGAATTCTAGTCATTACTAAAGGGGGCTTCTAAATTCTCGTCATTCTAAATAAGCGAATATGCAAAATCGCTTCACGAGGCAGCTTTTGAGCGCTTTTAGGCTGCATTTTCCGCGAATTTCGTCTCAGAGGACACTCTGAGCCATCAATTCGTAAAAAATCCAATTCTAAAATCATCTCAGAATCTCACCTTGCGAAAAAATAAAAGCAACAAAAAGCGAGATAATACCGCGAAAAAGAGCAAGAGGCATCCTTAGAAAATTTGATAAACACACTTTTTTGCTTGACCTTCCGAGCATTTTCCTCTAGAATACGCCCAGCAAGCACGCTACAACAAAAGGCTGGATAGCCAAGTGGCCTAAGGCATCGGTTTGCAAAACCGACATTCGTGGGTTCAAATCCCACTCCAGCCTCTAAAAAGCGGCACTTCTCTTGAGAAGTGCCGCTTTTGCTTTTCTCTAAGCAACACATGCTTTCGCAAAAAACGCAAACACCATGAGCACTCCCACCCCACCTAGCAACTCCCTGCGCGGTCACCTCTCCGCCCTCGCCGCCATGGCACTCTTTGGCATCATCGGCCCTATTGGAAAGCTCCTCATCACCGAGAGCCCCATGACGGGCATGATGCTCGCCACCCTGCGCCTGACCATCCCCGCGCTCTGCTTCATCGTGCTGCTCCCCTTGCTGCCACGCCAGCGCATGGAGAGGCGCGACCTACTCTCGCTCTTCCTCATGTCACTCTGCGGCATGGTGCTGAGCATGTATAGCTACACCATAGGCGTGGGGCTCACCCTGCCCTCCCATGCGGGCATCGCCTCCACGCTGCCTCCCATGTTCGTACTCATCCTCAGCGTACTCTTTCTCAAGCAGCGCATGGACTGGCTACGCGCCTGCGGCATCGGCATCGCCATGAGCGGTGTACTCACCCTCGTGCTCACGAACACCGCCAGCGAGAGCGGCAGTATGAATGTGCTGGGAGATGCGCTCTGCCTGCTCGCGCAGCTGCTGCTCGCCTGCTACTTCGTCTTCTTTACAGGGCTGATCAACAAATACCACCCCTACGTGCTACTCGCGTGGCTCTTTGGCATCTCCACGCTGCTCTCGCTACCCTTTGTCGCAGGAGACATCCTCAGCTTCCCATGGGCAGAGATGAGCGGCATAGCATGGGGCTACACCGCGGCCATCGTCATCGGCAGCACCTTCATCCCCTACCTGCTCATCACCGCCGCACAGCGACTCCTCCAGCCGTCGCTCGTCGCCTGTTACAACTACGTGCAGCCCGTCGTCGCCCTCGGTCTCAGCCTCGCCTGGGGGCTAGAATACATGAGCCTGCCCAAGGCTATCGCCATCGCCCTCATCGTCACAGGCATGCTCATCATCACGCGCATCATCCGCTTCAAATCCTGAGTGAGGTGCACTTTTTCCACAAAAACGCGTTTTGTCCTTGACATTGACAGCTGCTCATGTCATAGTTTCGCACCCCTTTCATTTCTGAGGTCGGCTGCAAAGCCAACGAGATCCGATGAAAGATCAACAACCAATCATACCAAATTTACATAAAACATTATGGTCGCCATTCGTCTTAACCGCCAAGGTTCCAAAGATCGTCCTTACTACAAGATCGTCGTCGTTGATAGCCGCGCTCGCCGCGACGGTGCATTCATCGAGCAGGTAGGCACTTACAATCCTATGGCAGAAGGAGTCAACTACACCCTCGACCTCACGAAGGTTGACAAGTGGATCTCCTGCGGTGCCCAGCCTTCCGACACGGTCGCTTCCATCATCAAGAAAGTACGCGCAGCAGCCTAAGCCTCGGCAACGCTGTAACCGACACACTTTCTAGATTCCAATTTTATTTGGTTGTTAGCGCATCTCTGTTTTACACAGAGATGCGCCCTTTTTGTTGCCCCGAGTACAGCATATTTTGTTAGATTTCACTCCCCCTTTAAAGATTGTGTAGCACAGGGGAATGTTATAGTATAACACAATCAACCATTTCGAAGCATGAAGGACTTTAGAGAATATCTATTTAGAGAGGGAAGCCACCCGCAGGGCGAGCGCGACACACTGAGCTTTCATCAGAAGAACGCCCGCGCCTACCAAAACATCACCCAAGCTCTACGAGAAATAAACCTCGCCCCCTTTTGGGGTGCAGGTCTGACCACTCCGTCCTACCCTCTCTGGTACAATCTACTCCAAGAGTTTGCGTCAGAGAGAAAACTCAGCATCGATAAGAAGCTCAAAGCGGAGGAACTCGCCTCCGATCTCATTAAGCGAGGTGGAGAGAGGAACTTTGGAGCATTCCTCAGCAGACGCTTTGCCACACCACCCCAGCTCACACTACAGCGACGCCGCATTCTGGAGATATTCCCGCACTTTCACGTTACGACCAATTTCGACACCACGATCGAGTCACTCCGCAAGCCCCAACTCAAGGTCATCCTCCCCCACGAGCTCGAGGTAGGTGCGATCCAAACGAATGAACCCTGCATCGTCAAGGTACATGGAGACATCTCAGATCTCGACAACATCATCCTCAGCGAGGAGTCATACGAGCAATTCTACAGCAAGGAGAAAAAATCAGACGTCCAACGCGCCCTCTTCCGCCTGCTCAGCGCCAAGATCATCCTCTTCATCGGCTGTAGTCTCGTCGAAGACCGCACCATGGACATCATCGAGCAATGCGCCCAGCAGGGCTGCCAATTCTACGCGCTGCTCCCTCTGCCTGAGAGCACGCAGAATAGCAAGGAGCCCTACCGTCCCCACCTCACAGGGGCAGCGGGCGCTGACATCGAGGCGAGAGAGGCCCAGCTGCGCCAGCTCAACATCACGCCCCTCTGGTACCCCCACGGCGAGCACGACTGCGTCGATGAGCTACTCGACATGCTCTATGAGATCGTCCACCCCACACCCGCTCCCCCCATCCACATCCTCAAGCCCCAGCAATACGTGGGACGCATCGCCGAGCTCGCCGAGCTCCAAGAGACGATACAAGCAGGCGAGCACATCCCCTACATCTCCGGCGCCCCTGGGATAGGAAAGACCCAGCTCTGCCTACAGGCTCTCCAGCGACTCCTCGACGCGGGAGCGATCCAACGCTACCTCCGCATCGACTGCCAGCACCTCAGCTCCCTGGAGCAGCTCTACCGTGACGCCATCACCGAGGGTCGAGGCGATGCAGACGCCATCGCGGGACTGACGCCCGTGCAGCAGGGCGAGCTCGCCGCGCGCGCCCTGCTCGACTACGCCGAGGGAGGGAGGCTCATTATCTTCTTGGACAACTTTGATGCGCTCAACAAGCAGGCCTGTGAGCAGCGCTTCCTCGAGCCACTGCTCGCATGGCTCGAGCAGCTGCGGCGCGCGAGGCTCGACCTCCTCATCGCCTCGCGCTATGACGAGCTACGCTGCGAGGGCTACGACATCCTCGACTCCCCCATCGCCGATGATTGCCACAGCATCCTCATCGGCAAGCTCAGCCGAGAGGAGAGCCATCAGCTCTTTCGAACCATCGTGCCAGCAAGCAAATGGATCAAGGAGGACGAGACATACGAGATCATCCTCACGCGTCTCGACGGGCATCCCCAGGCCATCAAGATCATCGCCGGCATCGCCAAGCTACAGTCCAGCTGGGGCGCATTGCTCGCCCGCATCCCCGAGATCACCCACGCCACCCCCCTGACCCTGAGCTGCCAAGCCGCGTGGAATCTGCTCACCGAGGCCTCCCGGCTCCTCTGGGGCATCATGGTCTACAGCATCGCGCCCCTCCCCAGACGCTGGTTTGAGAGCAAGGAGGATTTCCGCTGGAATGACGCCCTCATCGAGCTGCGCGACCTGAGCCTCATCGAGCTCCGGGAGGCAGACCTCAGCATGCTCATCCCTGTCCAAGAAGAGTTCGCACGCCTGACACGAGATCAGCGCGCCTGCCGCCGCGCGCGCGACCAGTGGTGGATGGATCAGCTCGCCTCCCTGCTCGCAGTCGATGAGCTGACCAATCCCGAGCTCGTCAGCTACCAGGCTCAGGCACTCCACGTACTCGGGGAGCTGGTACGACAGGACGAGGATGAGGACACAGAGATGCTCGTCAGCCTCAGTAGAGGCATGGAGAATTATTATCAGCATGACTGGAGCGTGGCGAGGCAGTACCTCGATCAGCTCTTCCCCTTCATCATCCGACGCAAGCAGTCCGCGCTGCACGCGAGCACCCTACGCCAGCAGAGCCACTATGAGCGCTTCCACGACCAGCATGATGCCTCACTAGAGACCCTAGAGCAGGCGCGTACACTCTACGCGCAACAAGAGGATCAACATGGGCTCGCCAATACCCTTCAGAGCAAGGGCTATGTGTATCGCATGAAAGATATGCATGATGTCGCGCTGGAAGCCTACCAGCAAGCAGAAGAGCTCTACCTCGCCGTAGGATCTCGTCTCGGGCTCGCCAATACCCTGAAGAGCAAGGGCGAT
>CAYJID010000006.1:0-34127 GCA_964370135.1 uncultured Akkermansia sp.
CTAGCCTCAAGCATCCATCCAAAGCATGGGGCTGCTAATTTCGCAAGGTCCCCTTAAGGGAGCTTCTAAATTCTCGTCATTGTAAATAACAAAATTCAGAAAATCGCTTCACGAGGCAGTTTTTGGGCACTCCGTCAGAATCGTATCGTGACCACAGTCGCTTCATACCTAGGCCATCTTACTTTGTTGGGTGAAAAATCTCATTTTTCATTCAACAAAGTAAGTACCTGCTTCTTCAGGTACGTAGGCTGTTGTTGCGCAACCACCGCTTGCGTACCTCAGAGCGCTTCGTCAGTCAAGATAAAATCCAGCATAAACCGCTGCACGTCGCTGCGCGCCGCTTGCTATTTATTCCGTTTTTCTCTTGACTAACTTCGCACTCTGAGGTCGGTAGCATGTATCTTCATTTGGTTGAAAAAGACTTTGTCTTTTCCCTCCAAATGAAGCACATGATCGGGGAGATAAAGCGATCAGCTGCTAAATCACGCTACTTTTTCTATAGCTTCCTCATTACTAATACTAGCCTCCTTATCGAGTGAGGAAATCATGATACGATTCTGACGGAGTGCCGCATTTTCCTAGAATTTTCGTCTAAGTGGACACTCTGAGCCATCAACTCGTGAAAAATCCAGCTCTAAAATCATCTCAAAATCTGACCTCGCGAGAAATGAGATCTCCTCATGAGCAAAAATTTTGCTAGCCTAGAGACCGTCAAGCATGTTATCATGTCGCGAGTTATCCGTCTTCAACCGTTATTTCATCGCTATGTCACCTAAGACCAAGACCTTTCTCCAGCGTAGTTTTAGCACGCTTCTCCTTCTCTCTTTACTAGCTGGTGCTGTCCTGATGGATAGCTTTTGGGGTTATGCCGTGCTCATCGGGCTGCTGTGCAATCTGACGAGCTATGAGTGGTTTGTCATGCAGAGGGAGAAGCTCAGTCGCGGCAATAGGCTCTGGGTGCTGCTGGTTTCTCTGATCTATCCGTGGCTGTGTGCGCTTGGGTGCTTCTATCTGGGGGAGACTCGAATAGATACGCATACGTCTGAGTTCTTGATCGTGGGCTTGATGTTAGGCAGTTTCATCATCTTTACACTCTTGAGCTTCTTCAAGGAGCTCTTTTGCATGGACTATAGGCGGAGGAGTGGTGCTGCGGCCCTCGAGCAGCTGGGACTGATGCTGCTCTCTTTTGTCTACCCCGTGTGGTTGTTTTGCTTTGCTTTTCTCTTCCTCATGGGGGGGGAGACCGATTTGCTCTTGTGGTTGATTTTGATTACGAAGCTCAGCGATATCTTTGCCTATCTCTGTGGGGTGACGCTGGGGCGCAAGTTCATTGCACGCCCCTTTAGCCCTACCGTGTCGCCCAAGAAATCGTGGGAGGGCATCATTGGCTCTTTCCTGCTCACGATGCTGGCATCTTCGCTGATTTTTTATGGACTATTCGACACTCTGCCTGCAATGGCGATCTGGATCACGCCTGTGATTTTTGTCTTTTCTGTAGCAGGGGATTTGGCGGGCTCGCTTATCAAGCGTGGCATTGCGGTCAAGGATAGTGGCTCGCTGCTGCCAGGTATAGGAGGGATCTTTGATTTGATTGATTCGCCCGCCTTTACGGTCTCTTTGCTCATGGCGATCGCGATGTTGGGAACTATCGCTGATTATATCTGATGAGCCATCCGCGCATACCTATCTTGCTCAACCCCATGGCGGGGAGTCTGCATCGCTCAGGGCTCAATGACTGGCTGCAGGCAAAGCAGGATTACTTCGATTTTATCGAGACGACGAGTGTCGACGATCTGCGCGCGCAGGCGCGCCGTCAGGCGGATCTAGGGGCGGCTGTGGTCGCAGTCGCGGGGGGAGATGGTACGCTGATGGAGGCGGCGCATGGTCTCATGGGGAGTGAGACGGCGATGGGGGTGCTGCCCTGCGGGACGATGAATGTCTTTGCCCGTGAGATCGGAGTGGGCTCGCGTCGATTCGACCGCGCGCTCAAGGCGATGCTGGGTACGCATCGGCAGAGTGTGGATATTTTCCGCGTGAATGAGAAGCCCTTTATCCAGTTGGCAGGCTTTGGGCTGGATGCGCGCGTGGTGAAGAGCGTCACCCCGTGGATGAAGAAATACCTCGGCGCGGCTTCACACCTCCTCGCAGCGGTGAAGGTCAGCATGGAGCCACTGCCTCAGATCAGCGTGCAGCTCCCGACGGGAGAAGCATTCCGCGGTAGTCAAGTGATCCTAGGCAATGGGCGCCGCTACGGCGGTGAGGCGATGCTCTTTGCCCATGCGAGTCTCAACGACGGCATGCTTGATATGGCGGTCATCGAGCAAGATAGTGCCAATGTCGCCATGGAGATCGCGCAGGTGATGCTGCTGGGTGGTGCGCATCCGAAGAATGTCAGCGACTCGACAAAGCTCGCACAAATTGACGAGTGCCACATCAGCTGCGAAGGCAAGCTCGCCTACCAGCTCGACGGCGACTATGCGGGGACGATCTACCCAGGTGAGACTGCCCATATACGACGCTCCAGTCAGAAGCTCAAGGTCTGTGTGCTCAGTGAGAAGAATCGCGGATTCGCCCTCCCGCAGCAGCTGCCTTGGCTGGACTACATCCATGGATTTATCAAGCACAGCCAGAGGCGCAGTTGATCGCCTCCACCATGCGTCGTACGCGCGCGCTAGGCAGGATACCCCACTCCATCTGATCCATCACATAGGCAAAGGAGATGCCCGATGCTAATTGAGCACAGGCATGCGCGCCTCCAGCTCCTGCGTGTCCGAAGCCACCCTGCGGGATGACGCTCTGCTTCTCCATGAGAGCACCACAGCTGTAGCTCATGGGCTGCTGGAGGATACTATCCTCTCCGCGTACCTGCACCGTCGTCAGGGCGCGTCGCAGTTCGGCGGAGAACAGGGGGCTACCGTGCCCCATGAGCAATTGATAGAATCGCGCCAGTCCATGCGTCGAGGCGATCGCCCCTTTTGCAGGGTCTCCGCAATGCCACGCGCGCGGCTCGTTCATCTCGCGTATACTATCTAGACCTCGTATAGAATGAAAGGCAGCGTGTACCTGTGTGCCCTCGCGGAGATAGTCGCGGTAGAAGGCGTCGCGGCCTAGCTCAGGTCTGTCTGCGAGATGCGGTGGGCGCAGACGCTTGATACGCGGGTAGAGTTCTTCAGAAAAATTTCCTAGATAGACATCCAGATCATGGGGCGCGCGTATCTCTCTCTCCCAGAAATGCCAGAGACGCTCACCAGTCAGCTCCAGCATGAGGATATCGAGGATGGGACCTAGCGTATGCGGGTGATACCCGAGCTGCGGCGGCTGCCATGTGGGCAGCGTCTGCTCAATGGCGTGGCGACAGTCGTCGAGATCAAAGAGGCAGGCAGGACGTGCGAGCGCGGCGAGCCCTAGCTGGTGAGAGAGCAGCTGGGCTATTGTGCCACGCGGCGCGGGGAAGCTCGGCCAGAGCAGCCCGATCTCCATCTGCTCATCATAGCCCTGCCGAGATAGCGCGAGTAGGAGAGTGGCTGCCGAGAGTAGTTTGGTGACGGAAAATACGGGCACGAGTGTATCCGTATCCCAACCCGCGCCCTGTGCGATCGAGAAAATCTCTGCCCCCTCGCGCCACGCACTCACCGAGGCACCTCCGCGCGAGATCTCAGAGAGGGCGTCACGGCATGCTTGCTCGAGTGCCTTCATGGGAGAGCTTGGATCGAGCAGATGAATACCTGCTCACCCGCGACGCGAAAATGCACGTCGTAGGTGTCAAAGAGCAGGTGATAGATGCGCTCAGGGTCATTCTGATATGCGGGGCGGGGATCTTGCTCCAGCACCTCGGTAAGCGCGCGCTTCCAATCCTCATTGATATCGCTGAGCTCGGGGGGGAAATACACCGCGAGCGGGGCTTTCCACGCGTGGGATTGGGTGAAGCCACCGCGCGCCTCGGGGATAGCATCCGCGTAGGGCACGTAGGGCTTGATATCGTAGATGGGGGTGCCGTCGACGAGGTCCGCTCCCGATACCTCAATGATGGCACCATCGGAGGCATCGCTGCGTATCTGCTCGATGCGTACCACAGAGAGCGCAAGCCCATTGGGACGGAAGGACGAGCGCGTGGCAAAGACGCCGAGGCGCGCATTGCCCCCGAGGCGCGGTGGGCGCACCGTGGGCTGCCACTTCTCCCCATGGAGGTGAAAGCGCCAGATCAGCCAGAGATGGGAAAACTCCTCCAGCCCGCGGAAGCACTCGGGCTGTCTGTAGTCGGGCTCAAAGACGATCCAGCTGCGCACCGCGCGCGCCACATTGGACTGGCGCGGGATGCCGAATTTCTCCCTGAAGGGGGAGCGTATGTGAGCGATGGGCTGCATCAGCAGGGTGTCTCGACGCCAAAGGCCTCGCGCATCACGGTGTAATAGACCTCGCGCTTGAACTCAGGTACGGATTGAAAATCAATTTCCTTGGGAAGAATCCAGCGGTAGTCGCAGAACTCCTTCTGATCCAGCCAAGGCTCGGAGCGCATGTCGTGGAGGCGGAAGAGGAAGTAATGCTGCTCCTGCCCCGCATAGGGGATACCACGCTTCAAAAAGACGCGCTCGCGATCGGCTGCACCGTAGTCGTAGCGGTAGGGACCATAGCAGGCAATGACATCGTACTCATTGGGGCGTAGTCCCGTCTCCTCCATCCCCTCGCGGTGCGCGGCACTGAGAGGCTCTTCACCAGCACTCATGCCTCCTTGGGGGAACTGCCAGCTGCCGCGAGGCTTGCAACGCTCACAGACGAGGATACGACCATCGGGTCGCTGGTAGATGACCGCCGCATTGGGGCGGTAGAGTTCTTTTTTGCTCATAAAACGGGCACATTTTACAGCGCAGACGGGCTCTTGGCAAGCGGTTTTTTTGCTCGCGTGCCGAGAGCTAGCGACAGGGGCTTGCGATCAGATCTCCTCGATGATTTCTTCCTGTGGCAGGCGTGATTTGGGCAGCTTTGCGTTGAAGTCATTCTCCGCATGATGTCCGACGGCGACGATGAAGGCTGAGGTGAAGCCGCGCGCCCTGAGGTCGAACTCCTCGTCGAGCACCTTCATATCCGCCCCCTCCATGGCTATCGTGTCGAGCCCCATGGCGGCGGTGCCAAAGAGGAAGTAGCCGAGATTGAGATAGACCTGCTTGTCCGCCCAGTGCTGGAGATCCTTGTAATCATACTGGTGGAATCCGACAAAAATACTGCGTCCCATGTGATTTTGCGCCTTGAGCTCCTCATTGGCAAAGCGCCCATCAGCCTCTTCACAAGCGAGAACATGCTGGAGGTACTCTTCGCTGATCTGTGTCCTAGAGGCGAAGACGATGACGGCTCCTGCATCGTGTACTTTTTGTTCATTAAAGGAGTAGAATCCCTGTGTGGCGCGAGCGACGCGCGCCTTGCCCTCGGCGGTGGTCGCGAGGATGAAGTGCCATGGCTGCACGTTGGTCGAGGAGGGGGAGTACTGGAGGAGGGCTTTGAGCTGCTCTAGCTCTGCGGGGCTCAGGGGCTGCGCGGGGTCAAAATGCTTCGTGGAGTAGCGTTTTTGTTTGATGATTGTGTTGATATCGGTCATGAATAAGGCGAGAGACTGGTTATGTAGCCTCTCGCCTAGATGAAATCAAAATAGAGTGGATCAATCAACTGCCATCTACGCCATCGTCAGGAAATAAAATCAACCTCAATATCTTCCTGCCCCGAGATCAGCTCTGCGAGTACGGGCACACCGCAGAACTCCTCAATCTGTCGCCTATTGGTCAGGCTCGCCAGATCCCACTCCTCGGCGCGGTGGTTGAGGATGATGCCGATACACTCGAGACCCTGTGCCTTGATAGCATTGACGGTGAGGATGGTGTGGTTGATCACGCCGAGCTTGTTCTCCGCGACGAGGATGACGGGCAGCCCTAGCTGCTGGGCAAAGTCGCCCATCGTGTAGCCTGTCTTCATCGGGACATGCCAGCCCCCCGCGCCCTCGACGAGCACGATGTCGTGCCCCTCGCAGAGCTGCTCGTAGCCTGAGAGCAGCGCGTCGGTGTCGATGTTGATTTGTTCTAGCTCGCTTGCGATGTAGGGGGCGGTGGCGGAGCGTAGGTAGAGTGGGTTGATCTGCTCGAGGCTCAGCTTGCTCGCGCAGGCGTCGCGTATCGCGCGCGCGTCTGCGCGGTCGCCGCAGGCGATGGGCTTGTAGCCGACGGCTCGCTTCCCCTGGGCGGTGAGCTCGCGCAGCAGGCAGCAGGTGACGTAGGTCTTGCCCACGTCGGTATCAGTACCAGCGATGAAGTAATGTGGCATAAGAGGATAATCAGCAATGAATGCGGGTAGGGGCGGAGATGCGCCTCAGGGAGCGACGAGGTAGGCATCGCCGTACTCCACGTCCTGCTTCTTCTCGCGCTCGATGCCGCCCTCTTTGACCACGACCCAGACGACGATGGCGATGAGAAGTGAGATGAACTTTGCCTTGGTATTGATGGTGCAGAAGCGGGTGATCTTATTCCACATAGTTTTGTTGATTAAAGAGTTCGCGGAGACGGGTGGAGAGGTAGGTGATGTCGACATTGCGCTCGAGCGTGTTGCCCACAGCGATGGAGACAGCCCCCGTCTCCTCGGAGACGATGATGACGACCGCGTCTGTCTCCTCCGCGAGACCGATGCCTGCGCGGTGGCGCAGCCCCATCGAGCTGTCGCGCAGCTCGCGATTCGTCACAGGGAGGATGGCCGCCGCGCCGAGGATGCGCTCATTCTGGATGAGAACCGCTCCGTCGTGGAGCAGCGTTTTGGGCAAGAATATCGTGCCGATGAGCTCACGGGAGAACTCCGCATCGAGTCTGACGGCTGAGGCCATGTAGGCGTCGAGGTTGATCTTGCGCTCGAGCGCGAGTAGAGCTCCGTAGCGGCGGTGTGCGAGCCAGGAGACCGACTCGACGATGCTCTCAATGAGGTCGTCATGCTGCTCCTTGTTGCCAAAGAGGCTCAAAAAATGCTTCGTGCCTATCTTGGCCAGTCCCGTGCGTATCTCCTGCTGGAAGAGCACGACGAGGATGGTGCCGATGCCGATGAACATGCTCACGATGTACTTGAGCACCTGAGCTTGGAAGATCTCTAGCAGGACAGAGCCGCCTATCACGAGTGCGGTTAAGCCAATCATGATCGCAGCTCCACGCGAGTTCTTGAACACGCGATAGATCTGGTAGAAGAGAAACCATAGGACACCAATCTCAAACAGGGCGGTGAGTAGCGAGTAGCTCGGCATAGTGCTATGCTAACGCAGTGGGCTCTAAATTGCAAGTGATAATTCTCTCCCTCCCGCGTCAAGGAGCGGGCTGGGTCTGAATTCTTTGTCTTCGGGCACTTTTTGCTAGCCAAGTGGGGTGAGATAATATACAACTAGAGGCTATGAACATGCATCGTTTCTACCTCATCGCCTTGACGCTTGTTTTCACCTTCTTTGCGGGACTACTCCACGCGGAGGAGCAAGATGAACCCAAAGTCAAGGTCGACCGCTACGAGCTTAAAGAAGCCCAACTATGGGTGAAAGATCAGCTCGCTGTAGCCAAAAAGGCAACCGCCGCTCTCAAGAAGATCAAAGACGAAAAGTCTGCGGAGAAGTCGCTCAAGGCCTTCAAGAAAATCCTCCCCTCCACCGGTGGTACACAAACCGCTCTCGGCACGACAGGCGCCCCCAAGGCTCCAGAGGGTGCCGCTATCGAGCAGGTGCGTGAGAAATCTGCCTCCAAGATCGAGAAGGCCGGCGAGGCACTCGACGCTCAAATCGAGCGCATCAGAGAGCTCGAAATCGGTAATAGCGAGCTGGATGCAGTGCTAGATCAGCTGGATAAAATGGAGTTTTAATGGTGTCTTTGCGATTTACTGTTAGATATTCTGGGTGAAAAATCCTATGAATCGAGCAGAATGTTCGTGACATCATCGTGAAATTATGATGGAATGGAGAACATGGAATACACAAGCTATACTCTCTATCCTGTCGGGGCCATGAGTGCCCGAGCGGCTGCGCAGCCTCGTCAGGGTGTGCTACTCCGATCCGAAGACGGCGGTCACGCCTGCCTCCAGCCCTGGACTGAGCTGGGGGACGCCCCTCTCGAATACGAGCTCGACGCGCTGCGCGAGGGCAATCCTCTGCGTCTCGGTGCCTGCGCGCTGCGCTGCATGGAGTTCGACGCTGCGGCTCGCGCCAAGCAGAAGAATCTCTTTGACGGCATCCAGATCCCCCGCAGTCACGCGACGCTCACGGTGAGTGCCACGCCCTCTCAGGTTTATAATCTCAATCAAAAGGGATTCAAGGTCGGCAAGATCAAGGTGCTGCCTCGCCTCGATGTCACGGTAGCTCGCCTCGTGAACTTCGCCGCCATCGTCCCTGATTGGAAGTGGCGTTTGGACTTCAACTGCACGCTCACGGTCGAGGAGACGCTCCAGTTCTGGAGCATGCTCTCTCCTGGGATGAAGCAGCGCATCGACTTCATCGAGGATCCCTGCTACTACAATGTCATGGACTGGCAGCGTCTCCAGGATGCTGGCATCCCTCTGGGCTACGACATGCCCCTGCAGAACGAAGACCAGATCCCTGAGCGCACCAATACGCCGATGATGCGTCTCGTCAAGCCCGTGCGTCATAGCAGCAACAAGGGGCTGCCCGTCTTCACCTCCTACCTCGATCACCCGCTCGGTCAGTGCTGGGCCGCCTTTAATGCGGCTCTCTACTACACGGGCAAGCCTGAGGAGGATATCCCTCTCTGCGGTCTCGTGACGCAGCATGTCTATCGTCCCAATGCCTTCTCCGAGGAACTGGGGCTGGATATCACGCCGAACTTCAAGGCACCCTCTGGCACGGGGCTCGGATTCGATGAGCTCCTAGCCGCACAGGATTGGAAGAAGCTCTACTAGTGATCCTATCAGGGATTTCCCTATCATTCTCACATGGTGCTCTCGGTTTTAAAATCGAGAGCACTTTTTTTCACGGCGCGTTATCCAGCGACGCGTTATCCAGCGGCGATGGGCATAGGAGGTCCTTGCAAAATTAGTTTTCAGAAAATCCGAAGCTGCTCATTTTGCAAGATCCCCATAGGGGCGTAGAAAGCATACTGACTAATGGGCTCAAAATAAATATAATGCAATACACAAAATAGTCTTGCAATAGTCTGGAATGTCTTATAAAATCTATTTGACTAAGGAATTATGAAGAAGTATGCAAAAATAGGGATTGTTCAGAATTTTTCAATTTGTGGGGATTTTTCGCGCAATCTTCGCGCCATTGTGCAGGGCTATCGCGATTGCATTGATCAGGGGGCTGATGTGGTGGTCGCCTCGGCCTATAGCCTCACAGGTGCGCAGTCTAGGGATCTCTGCCAGCGCGATTCATTCCTCCATCAGAGCAAACTGGCGCTCTCCGCTCTGGCGCAGGAGATCAACTGCGCTCCTCTGATCGTGGCGAGCTATAGCAAGGAGCTCACGGCTGGAGAGCAGGAGGAGCTCGCGGCTATTTATGGCGATAGTCACTATGAGCTGGAGGTGAGTTGTCGTCTGACACCCTTTTTGCTGACTGATGGCATGGTCATGCAGCTGCATGAGGCGGAGGTGATCTCGCTGATGGGGATGAGCTTTTGTATTGAAATAGGCGATGAGGAGAGTGTGCTGGATATGCCCGCTTTAGATTTTTCTCTGCGCCTTGGCACGCAGTCATGGCACACGCGCGCTGTGTCGAGTGCCGATGAGTCGCGACGCTGGGAGGCTCAGATGAATGGCACTCCCCTCGTGAGTGTGCATGCCGTGGGTCTCGCCGAGGGCTGTCTCTACGCAGGCGGCTCGGCAGTGTATGGAGCCACTGGTGAGCTGCTCGGGCGGCTCGATTACTTCCGTGAGGATAGCCGAGTGATAGCTCTGGATGCCCCTGCGCTGCCAGCGGAGCTGCCCTCTGAGTCAGAGCTGCTGCGCCAGGCTCTTGTACTGAGCATTCAGAAGAGCGTGCAGCAGGGAGGCTACAAGGGGGTGTGCCTCGCCATGGATCATGTCTATGCGCCTCTGCTGCTGCTGCTCGCCTGCGAGGCGGTGGGCGTGTCGCACGTGCAGGCGATTTGCTACGGCGCGCAGGATGCGCATGCGGCGTCTCTGGGGGTGGACTGTCAGCTGCTGGATGTCGACGTGCTCGCAGAGCAGCTGCGTGAGCAGGCGCATTTGGCAGATACGCAGTCGGAGGTGACGCGGCAGCGTCTGCGTGCCTGTAGTACGATGGGGATAGCGGAGTCTCAGCACACCTTGCTGCTCGCCGCACTCCATCGACAGCAGATTATTCTAGGCGATTTTACTCTTTTTGCCCACTCTTGTGCGCATCTGCTGCCGCTGGGGAGTCTGGATGAGAGTGAGATTTGCCAGCTCATTGCATGGCTGGCTGGCTGCTATCCTGAATATTTCACTGACAGCTATCGCGCGCGTCGTCCTGAGTGGGAGAGCGTCATCCATGAGACCTATGATGTGAATCGGGGATTTAGCCAGCTGATGCATGAGCATCCTGAGCGTTATCAAGAGCATGATGTGCGCTACGTCCAGCGTCGCTGTGCCGCTGCCGCGGCGAAGCGTGCGCCGCTGCCGCTGGTGATTTCAACGAAGGCGGAGGCGCAGCAGCATGACTATCCCTGTGTGCATCGGCTGCTTGATTAGTGCTGCGCGCACGAGAGGTGCAGAGAGGTGCTAGCTCGCGCTTGCACCTGCTGCCGCGCGGCTCAGTCGGTGCCGCGTGAGGGTGAGCTGTGGCGTGAGTGGATTGCCCTGGACGCCTTTCGCAGGGAGTTTTTTCTCGATCGTGTCGAGCAGCGCAATGGCTTGCTGGTAATGTCCCTGTGTCTCAAGTCTATTGAGTTCTATGATGTGGGCAAAGGTGTCCATTGCGTATTTGCTCGTTTCGAGCTCTAGCGGCTTTGAGCTGCCGCTTGCACGTCGATCTGCAATGCGCTCCGCGAGTAGGAGGAGATCGTGCCGTAGCTTGGAGCTAGAGGGTTTGTCGCTCTCGATGAGCTGTTTTTGCGCTGCAATCTCGCGTGAGAGTTGTTCGAGTAGAGCATCATTGCCACTTTCCAGATAGCTCAGCACCCAGCGTAGCTCCAGCCCCCACAGCTGGACGAGGGGGGCTTCCTCGCGGTACGAGAGGTGGGTGGCGAGCGAGATGAGCTCGCTGGATTTGCCCTCATTGAGGTGCTCGAGGAGCTGGTTGGCTAGCTTTTCGGCCTTGAGTTTGTTGATGTCCCATGTACCCTCCGCATCCGACGCATCATCCGCCTGACCTTTTCCCGACTGTGTTCCCTTGGAGCGTGCACCGGAGGGGCTGGTGCTGATGGGGTCACGGCTGTCTGCCGAGTTCAGCGGCAGCCAGCTGAGGATGCAGCTCATGAGCGTGACTGCGCTCGCGCCGTAGACGAGCTTTTGGTAGCGCTGCCATGGGTACTTGCCCGAGACCTTTGCTTGGAGGATCTCCATGGTGTCTTCGATCTCGTGGATGAGTATCTCGTAGTTCTGCGGGCGCTTCTGGACCTCAAAGTTGGTCATGTGGTCGACGAGGCGCGCGATATCGCGGTCGAGCCGAGGCAGGATTCTGCTGATGGAGGGGAGTGTCTTTTTGGCATGGTACCACTGGTCACTGCTCTTGGGGACGTGGACATGGTCGAACATGTCCTTCATCGTCAGGATGCTGCGTAGTGTCATCCCCAGAGCATAGATATCGGCGCGCTCATCCTCGGTCTGCTGCATGAGCGTCTCGGGTGCTGCGTAGAAGGGGGTCGCCCAGATGGTCTCTCCCTGCTCGCACTCTCCTACGGCGAGCGCGAGCCCGAAGTCGATGAGCTTTGCCTCGCCTGCCGAGGTGAGCAAGATGTTGCCCGGCTTGAGGTCGCGGTGCAGGACGCCCATCTCGCGCGCGGTCTTGAGCCCTGAGGCGAGGAGGTGGGCCATCTTGAGCACGACAAAGGGGTGCGTCGGGGTGTGTCCGCGGACGGAGAACTCGAGGTTCTGCCCGGAGAGTAGCTCCATGGCAAAGTAGAAGTAGCCTCGCGCATGTCCCGCGGTGTAGACCTTGACAATGGTGGGGTGCTGCACGCGGGCGAGTAGCTTGCACTCCTTCTCAAAGCGCGCGATGCGCTCGGGGTCGAGTCGGCAGTTCGCGTTGAGGATCTTGATGGCGACGGTGCGTCCGAGCAGGGTGTCGTAGGCCTCGAGCAC
The DNA here is from genome assembly GCA_964370135.1 of uncultured Akkermansia sp. Taxonomy (GTDB): domain Bacteria; phylum Verrucomicrobiota; class Verrucomicrobiia; order Verrucomicrobiales; family Akkermansiaceae; genus Akkermansia. The sequence continues at coordinate 12,235 of CAYJID010000006.1, forward strand.
GACGCTCATGCCGCCCACGCCGATGATGCTCTTGAGCTCAAAGTGGTCGAGCTTCTTGTGGACGCGCCCTTTTTTCGCGCAGCTAGGACAGTTCACAAGGTCGAAGAATCCCAAGCCTGAGATGTCGACTCTCGCTTTGCAGTCAGAGCAGAGCCAGATTTCTTTGGGATCTTCTATCATGATGCGTTGGATGGTGTGTGTGGGGGAGAGGAGGGGGGGGGGCTGTGTAGGGGGGGGCTGGCTATAGCCTAGACCTTGTCAGTGCCCCAGCGGCGATGGAGCCACTTTTCCGCGGGGGAGAAGAGGATCTTGTCTGCTAGCAGCCCGATGATGATGATGATGAGCATGATGCCGATGACCTGATGCATGCGGTGCAGCTCGCGTCCGTAGTGGAGGTGCTGCCCGAGGCCGAAGCCGGAGGCGACAGCGACGTAGATCTCAGCTGCCATCAGTGAGCGCCATGCGAAGGCCCAGCCCTGCTTCATCCCGCTGACGAGGAAGGGAGCGGAGGCGGGGAGTGTGACATGCACGAGCGTGTAGAAGGGGGAGGCTCCCATGGTGCGCGCGGCGCGCGCGTAGATGGGGGGCACATTGCGCATACCGTTCTGGGTGGAGAGTAGCACGCTCCAGAGGCAGCCCATGACGACGACGAAGAGCAGCGCTGCCTCATCCTGTCCAAACCAGATGCAGGCGAGGGGCACCCAGCAGACGCTGGGCAGGGCCTGGAGACCCAGCGCGAGCACGCCGAGTGTGTCGTTGACTGCGCGGAAGCGCGCGGCGAGCATGCCGAGGGGGACACCGATGAGTAGGCCGATGACGTAGCCTATCATCAGGCGGCGCAGGGTGACGAGCATGGCCTCGGGGATCTCTCCATTGAGGATATTCTCCCAGAGGTAGTCGAGTACGTAGAGGGGGGAGGGGATGATGTAGGAGGGCCAGAGCTCGATGTGGAGTCCGAGGGCGGCGAGGTCTCCTGTCAGGGCTGCCCAGAGGAGGATGAGTAGTAGGAAGAAGCCTGTGGTGAGCGCGGTGCGATTCATGGGGAAGGGGAGGGGGAGCGGGTGGTGGTGAGGGGTGGGAGGGGCGCGGCGTGTGTGGCGCTGGGGCGGGAGAGGCGGGAGAGGCGGGGATGGATTTTCTTTACTTTGTTATAAAAAAAATTAATCGCTTTCTTTCGCTCCTTGGTAGCCTTTGAGCTCGGCGGTGATCTCCTGTGAGAGGTCGGCGAGGTCGTGGTCATTGATGTTGCGCGGGCGGGGTAGCTCGACGCGGAATTCGCGCCGCACGCGCCCTGGGTGGGGGGAGAAGAGGATGACGCGGTCGCCGAGGCAGACGGCTTCGCGTACGTTGTGTGTGACAAAGATGATGGTCTTGCGTCGCGCCTTCCAGATGGTCTGGATGTCGCCGTAGAGCTGCTCGCGTGTCATGGCGTCGAGCGCGGAGAAGGGCTCATCCATGAGTAGGATCTTGGGGTTGGGTGCCAGTGAGCGCGCGAGGGCGACGCGCTGGCGCATGCCGCCAGAGAGCTCGTGGATGTTTGAATGGGTGAACTTGTCCATCTTCACCAGATGGAGGTAGTACTTTGCCACCTCGAGGCGCTCCTTGTTGTTGAGGTGGGGCTTTTGCTTGAGCCCGAACATGACGTTGTCGATGACACTCAGCCAGGGGAAGAGGGCGTGCTCTTGGAACATGACGAGGCGGTCGCGACCAGGACCTGTGATGGGGAGTCCGTCGATGAGCGCGATGCCGCTGTCGGGCTTTTCCAGACCTGCGATGATGCTCAGTAGCGTGGATTTCCCACAGCCAGAGGGACCGACAAAGCAGACAAACTCGCCCTCATTGATGGTGATGCTGGCATTGTCCAAGGCGCGCACGACGCCGGAGCGGGTGTGGAAGTCCTTGGTGATGCGCTCAAGATTGAGCGTGGCGGTGGGGAAGCAGTGGATTTCTTGTTCGAGTCGGTCTTGCATGGGGAAAGTGGAAAAAAGGGAAGGGTAAAAGGGCAGGGTAAAGGCGGAGGGTAAAGGCGGAGTGGAGGGGGCGTACTCACTTGCTCTCCGGCGCGATGATGCCTTCGATAGGGGGAGATTGATGGAGGATGCGCGCTGCCTGCGCGTCGCGCAGGAAGTTGCCTAGTGCCTCGACATCTATTGCTGTGGTGGGGGTGAGGCGTGTCCATGCGCTCTTCACGGTCTGGGGGTCGATGGGGGAGCGCATGAGGAGGCTGAGCTCGGCGATGACCATCTGCTGCGCCTGCTCGGGATGCTGGATGATCCAGTCGGTGAGCTCGCGGTGTGCTTTGCGTACGGTGGCAGCGAGGGTGGGCTCACGCTCGAACCATGCCTTGCGCGCGGAGAGTAGTGTGGTGACGGCGTCTCTCTCCTCGAGGTAGATCTCTGCGTCTGCGGAGGCGATGAGCTGGGAGACCCAGGGCTCGACGGTCCAGCTCGCGTCGATGTCGCGCTGATCCATGAGCACGACTTGCATGGAGTTGCTGGTGGGTAGGATGAGGACGTCTCCCTTGCCGTTGAGCGTATTGGTGACGCCGTGCTCGCTCATCCATGCGCGGCAGGCGACGTCTTGGGTGTTGCCCAGCTGGGGGGTGGCGACGCGCTTGCCCTTAAAATCAGCGGGGCTCTTGATGCTGCTGCCCGAGGCGGTGAGCAGGGCTGCGCCCCCATTGACCGCACCAGCGAGGATGAGCACCTCGCGCCCCTCAGAGGCGGCGTAGGCATTGATGGCGGGGCTGGGACCGACGTAGCAGAGATCCAGCGTGCGGGAGAAGAGCGCCTCCATCGCGGTGGGACCTGCGGTGTAGAGATGCCATTGGATTTTATGGTCTGGCAGGTAGCGCTCGAACCATCCCTCTCCCTGGCGGCTCATGTGGCGCGCGACGAGGGCTTGGATGTGCGTGACGTTCGGGAAGTGCCCGATGTTGATGGTGCTAGGATCTTCTTCGGAGCTACAGGAGCTGAGCCAGCAGGTGATCATGCCTGCAAGGAGGAGTGTGTATACGCGGAATAAGCCCATCATGAGGGCTTATACTAGCATGCTTTTGCCGTGGCGTCAAGTGGCTGATTCTCTCTCTGCTTTCCAAAAGTATAACAGACGTTCTATTTGACCAAAAAAGAGCTCAGCTTTTGTAAGAAAGCTGAGTCTAGGAAAAGAGGGGCGAGCGCTGCACCTTAGCGATGCTCGATGATCTCGTCGGCACTGTAGCGTACCTTGGGATCTTGGGCATGGCTGTCCTCCTCGTGGCGGTAGCCAAAGGCGATGCCGAGGACGGCGCGGTAGGGTGTGTCATCCAGTCCGAGGATGGCGTCGTACTGCTCAGGGATCATGCCGCCTATCATGCAGCTATCTATGCGCCACTGCGCGACGGCGTGGCTGACGAAGCCTGCGGCGAGGTGGATCTGGCTTTCGACATAGCTCTTGAGCTTTTCGGGTGTGTCCCAGAAGATGGAGAAGCCCTTGTAGCGGGCGAGTGCCTGCTGGACCTGCTCGTCGCTGAGACCGAGGATTTCTTTTTTGGAATCAACAAAGCGGCTCAGATCGCCATCATTGAGCTCGCGGCGTCCGCAGAGCACGACGTAGTGGGAGGCGTCGGTGACCTGAGATTGTCCAAAGGAGGCGTCGCGCAGTTGCTGGCGTAGCTCCGTGGAGTCGATGACGATGAAGCGCCAGGGCTGGATGCCCAGCGAGGAGGGGCAGAGGCGTAGCGTGTCTTCAATCGCCTGCCATTGCTGGTCGCTGAGGCGGGCTGTGGGGTTGAACTTTTTAGTCGCGTAGCGCCAGTTGAGGGATTCGAGATGGGATGGGGTCATATGAATGAGGGGATGGGATGGTAACAAGGTTAGAAGAAGTTCACCGGTGTGGATGCATTCGCCTCAATGAGCGAGAAGGAGAGGCCAAAGCCTGTCTCGCGCACGCCGCCGTTGTCTCGGAAGAAGAGCGTCGCGCCCATCTGCCATGCGCCCATGTTGCGGAAGATGGAGTACTGCTGGAGGGGGATGGAGTTGAGGTTGCGGTCGAGGTACATCTCGCTGGCGAGGCTGTAGTTCTCATTGAGGCGTAGGTTGAGCTTCCAGTTGATCTGCTCCGAGTTGTACTGGAGGCTATCGCTGTAGGTGTAGCGGTGTCCGAGATCGACCTCCATCCAGCGCGTGACCTGGTAGCGTATGGTGTGTGTGGTGGAGGTGAAGTCGTTGCCCTGCTGCACGATGGGCACCTGGACGTCGGAGATGATCTTGATGCGCTCGGAGGGATTCATCTCGAGTACGGAGTAGAGATTGGAATACTCAGTGAGCGTGTCGTTCTGATCGAGGTTGATATTAAAGAAGGTATTCCAGCGCAGCAGGCGGCGCGTCTCGCCATCGTATCGGGTGGTGAGGTAGTTCTGAAAGCCTATGCGCAGTGTGCTCCAGTCATGCCAGCCGTCAGTGCCAGAAAATCCATTGATATCAAGAGGCATGGGGATACTCGTGCTGCTGCCCTGCGCGGTCGTCCATGAGTTCACCTGAGGGACGAGGGGGTTGCTCGATGAGATATGCTGGTAGGAGTAGCTCACGTAGGGCTGGAAGATGTGCTTGACGCCGTCAATCTTGAAATAATCAGATTGGAAGGAGCGGAAGTCGCGCTGGAACTTCATGCTGACGTCTGTCGCGAAGTACGCGCTAAAGCGTGTGTCATCCTCGATGTCGCGGAAGCCGTAGTAGCCATTGTACGCGACGCCGACCTTGGGCACGACGTTGAACATGTTGAAGAGCTTGAAGTCCGTGGTGAGCTCATGGATGCTGCTCACGCGAAAATAGCTATCTTCGTTGAGCAGACGCATGTAGTAGTCGCGCACGTCGGGGTCGGCGATCTGTGTGAGCTGCTGCTCGTAGAGCACGCGCTCCTCGAGGGGGACGCGCTGGCGCATGTAGGAGACGCTGTTGCGCGTCTCGTAGTTGATGCGGCTCTTTGCGATGGGCTGGCGCACGCGGTAGTAGTTGAGCTCCAGTCGCTCGTCTGTCGTGTAGTAGTTGTTGGGGTCGAAGCGTACGAAGACTCCGCGCTCGGAGTAGGCGTTCTTCTTGATGAGCGTGATGGTGTTGTCTGGCTTGTCGTTGTCCTGACTGAGCTCTTCGAAGTAGTCGCTAAGGAAGCGCGCGTCACTCACGGCATTGATATTGGCCTTGAGGCGCCAGTAGCTCGTGGTGCCTCGACTCAGATCCCAGATGCCCTGCAGTGCCACGCGGTAGCGATCGGAGTCGATGTCGGGGCGCGGGATGTTGGTGGGGTTGTACTGGGGGTCTAGGTCGTGTGTGTAGTACACGGAGAGTCCCGTCATGGCGGGGAATTTCTTGAGATTGCTCGGCTCCTCGAGGTCAAAGCCTAGGCCCACACCGCGGCGCTCACGGTAGTCGAGCTTGTTCATGAGGATGTAGTCTGCCGTAGGCATGAAGTTCTCCACACGGCGGTTGCCGATGAGGATGCCGTAGTGGTTGAGCAGGTAGACTCCCCAGAGATTGCGCGTGCCAGGCTGTGGGAGGTAGCCTTCCTTGGGATTGAGGGAGTGGGAGAAGGGGATGAAGCCGAGGAGGGGCACGGGGGTGAATGATTGCTTGGAGCCTACGCTGAGTCCCTTTGCCTTGAGGCGATCGCCGGGGTAGATTTGCAGCTCCTTGAAGCCGACCCAAAAGCTGGGGTCTTTGATGTCATGCGTGCTGACATGCGCCCCGTGGAGCTGGATGTATTTCACCCCCTCCTCATCGGTCAGGTAGGCTCCTGAGTCGGCGCGTACGAGGATGCCGTTGACCTTCACGCGTATATCCTCGAAGCTGCCCTCTACTTTCTTCCAGTTGAACTGTGCGCGTGAGGCGCGCGCGAGTGAGTCGCCGCTGTAGATGGAGATATCGCCCGCGAGCTCTGCCTGCTGTGCTTTGAGGTCGACATCTATGCTGTGGGAGCGCAGCTCATTGCCCGTGTCGGTGAGCAGCTGGATGGGGCTGCGATCACTGCGGTAGATGAGCGTCTCCTCGGTGCTATCCAGTGAGAGTCTCGCGTCCTTCGCCATGATGCTCACGCTGCTGGGGACGGCGGTGCTCTTGCTCTTCTTGATTTTTTCTAAGTTGATAGGGGTGACGTTGGTCTGCTCGCCCTGGGGGAAGACATCTTCTGGCAGGGGGAGTAGCTCTGCCTTCGCAATCATGGCAAAGGGGCAGCAGAGAAGAAGGCTTTGGAGGGATTTGAGAGTCATTTTCCTAGGGGTTTGATCATCAGTAGGCACGAACATAGGGCAATCTTATTTTCCTAGAAAGTGCTTGACTTGTCAAGCGTACATCACAATTATTGATGATTTTGCGTCAGAAGTGAGCCGCATTCGAGATCGCTGATTCGTGATCACTGACTCGAGTCGAATGACCAAAGGGCAGCCTAGAGGGAGCTTTTGACAAAAAAATGCCTGCCCTGTTGAAAGGGCAGGCTGTAGAGGATAGAGCATGGGCGTGCCAGATTAGGCGTCGTAGCTGCTCACGAGGCTGCGGATGCGCGCGTTGACATTGGTCAGGCGCGTGCGGAGTACCGCGCGGTACTCGTCCATGTCGGGCAGCGGACCTTCAGCGGCTCCAGAGAGGACGGCGGCCTCGACGATGGCGGGGCAGAGGTACTCGATCATGCGTGGGTCGAATGGCTTCGGGATGACGTAGTCGCGGCCAAACTCGAGCTCGACGCCACCGTTTGCCTCGATGACCTCAGCGGGCACGGGCAGGCGTGCGAGGTCGGCGAGTGCTCGAGCGGCGGCGATTTTCATCGCTTCGTTGATGGTGGTAGCTCCGACGTCGAGAGCGGCGCGGAAGATGTAGGGGAAGCAGCTGACGTTGTTCACCTGATTGGGCCAGTCACTGCGGCCTGAGCCCATGATGCACTCAGGGTTGCCTTCCTTCGCATCGGCGTAGGTGATCTCAGGATCGGGGTTGGCGCAGGCAAAGATGATGGGGCTATCAGCCATGGTGCGTACCATTTCTTTCTTCAGCAGGTCTTTCTTGGAGAGCCCAAGGAAGATATCCGCACCCTGAAGGGCGACCTCGAGCGTGCAGTCTTCGCTCTGGGCGAACATGGCCTTGGTGGAGTGGAGGTCGGTACGTCCCGTGTGGAGCAAGCCGCGTGAGTCAAACATGTAGATATTCTCACGTCGGACGCCGAGTGCCATGTAGAAGTTCGCGCAGGCGATGCCTGATGCACCTGCACCGCTGACGACGCACTTCATGTCCTGGAGCTGGCGGCCAGTGAGGTGAGCCGCATTGAGGAGGGCTGCACCGGAGATCACGGCGGTGCCGTGCTGGTCGTCGTGGAAGACGGGGATATTCATCTCCTCACGCAGACGCTGCTCGACGACGAAGCACTCAGGCGCTTTGATGTCTTCGAGGTTGATGGCGCCAAAGGTGGGCTCCATGGTCTTGATGATTTCGATGAGTTTTTCAGGCGAGCTCACGTCGAGCTCGATGTCAAAGGCGTCGATGTCTGCGTAGACCTTGAAGAGAAGTGCCTTGCCCTCCATGACGGGCTTGGATGCTAGCGCTCCAATGTTGCCCAGTCCTAGTACGGCGGTCCCATTGCTGATGACGCCGACGAGGTTGTTGCGGCCGGTGTATTTGGCGGCCAGTTTAGGATTCTTTTCAATTTCAAGACAAGGATCTGCCACTCCAGGGGAGTAGGCCAGTGTAAGATCTTCCTTAGTATAGCATGTTTTGCAGGGAAGAACTTCGAGCTTACCAGGACGAGGATTCTCGTGGTACTCTAATGCGCGTTCTTTCAGATTATTATTATTCATATCAAAAGACAAAAAACGAAGACACTATTTTAACGCTAATGCCTGCCTTTGGCAAGCATCTTTTCTTTCTCCTGATGTGTATGCTGTGTTTTTCTTGTGTAATATGCTTATAATTAATTTAATGTCTTTTCTTTGTTGTGTGTCGGTCTCTATTCGATACTTTTTTATCTGTCGAGTAATAATTACTGCCAAAAGTATAAAGGGGGCTTCTAATTTCTCGCGAGGTAAGATTTTGAGATGATTTTAGAGCTGGATTTTTCACGAATTGATGGCTCAGAGTGTCCTCTGAGACGAAAATTCGGGGAAAATCCAGCCTAAAAGCACTCAAAAGCTGCCTCGTGAAGCGTTTTTATGAATTTTCTTATTTAGAATGACGAGAATTTAGAAGCTCCCTAAAGAAAAGCGTAAAGAGAAAAGTTGTCAGAAAAACTTCGCCTTCCCAATTGACAGAAGTTGTGACTATCTGTAGAATGTGCCCCATGCTTTTCAATTCATGGGAGTTTCTTATTCTTCTCTTGGTCACGCTAGTCATTTTTTATGGCGTGCCTTGCGGCAGGCGACAGCATCATTGGCAGAGTGTCGTGCTCCTATTGTCTACGGCGATTTTTTATGGATGGCATGATTGGTCGCTGCTTATTTTGTTAGCGATTTCTTGCGCAATCAACACCTTGAGCTGTATTCATATTTTGCGCTGCAAGCAGGGCGGTGATCAGCAGAGGGCAGCACGTTGTGTAAAGATCGCTGTCATCGTCAATCTGCTGATGCTTGGAGTCTTCAAGTATGCAGGATTCTTTGCCTCGTGTATTCCTGTGCTTCCTGAGGATTGGACGGGGTATTTGGTGAGCATTCCTCTTCCCATTGGCATTTCTTTCTATACCTTCCAAGGCATTAGCATGGTGGTCGATGCTGGGCGTGATCGTATGCATATCCAACTCGGTGATGGAGAACAGCGTAATAAGGTTGATGCGGGGCACGTGAGAGATCTCTCGCTGTATCTGCTTTTTTTCCCCCAGCTGATCGCAGGTCCCATTATTAAGGCTCACTACTTCTGGCCTCAGTTCAAGGACAAATTCTTCAACAAGATAGACTGGCAGCGCGCCATACGCTACTTGATCGCGGGCTACTTTATGAAAATGGTCGTGGCGGATAATTTGGCTCCTGTCACGAATGCGTTGACGAGTCAGCAGTATATTGCACAGGCTGACGGCTTGGGGCTGCTTCTGCTGCTGTTTGGCTACAGCGCGCAGATATTCGCAGATTTTGGCGGCTATTCGATGATTGCTATTGGTTTGGCCGCTCTGTTTGGCTACCGGTTCCCCATTAACTTTAATTTCCCTTATATTAGTCGCAGTCTTACAGAGTTCTGGCGTCGATGGAACATGACGCTCTCCTCATGGTTACGTGACTATCTCTATATTCCACTCGGTGGGAATCGAAAGGGGAATGTGAGGACATATGTGAATCTCTTTCTCGTGATGTTCCTTGGCGGACTATGGCATGGTGCTGACTGGCGCTTTGCGCTGTGGGGGACCTTGCATGGCCTCATCCTCGCTGTTGAGCGCTTTTTGTCTAGGCATCGTCTCACGTCTCAGATCCGCGTGCCGAGCTTGATTCGTATTTTCTACGCCTGTAGCTTGGCATGTCTTCTCTGGACGACTTTCCTCATTCCAGATATGGAGACGTTGCAGCTGTACTTTTATCAGGTGTGCAACAATTTCTCTCTGACAGAGACCTCTGTTGTGACGGATTTGCGTTTTTATAACGTCTTGCTCTTTGGTGGGATGGTGGTTCTTTACCACCTTTATGGTTGGTACAAGGAGCATGCGCCGCATGGTAGGGGGCTAGATCTGCGCCATCCCGTCGTTTCGGGGGTGCTGCATGCCTTTATGCTCTTTATGATTCTGACAAACTCAGGTCCTCAGGCGGGCTTTGTCTACTTCCAATTCTAAGGATTTTAACATTATGAAGATTCATCACAAGCGCAGTCGCACATTCTATTACTTTATTCTTGCCGGGGTCACTGTCTTTCTTATCATGCAGGCAATGTATTCTGGCTATTTGAGAGATAGAGCCATACAGATGTACGACGCTGATAGCGATAGCGTGAGCATTATGAGACTGCAGTCGCTTTATGGTAGAGAGGCGCAGCTCGTTATTATGGGCTCCTCTCAGACTGAGCGCTTGATCGCTACACCGAGTGTGGCTATTGCTGGGGTACCTGGCTGTTCTTTCCTTACTGGATGGGAGCATATTGTACCTCTGATGAAGTGTGAGCCAGGGTCGATTCTCATCCTTGAGGGCAACTCGTGCTTGCATCATACGACCCCAGGTGTGCTGGATCCGCTGCAGGATGGCTTGTTCCGCCTCACGGCAGAAAGTCCTAATTTCTCTAAATCCTCACGCCCTAGTACGCTTGTTTTGAGTCATCTGCTCAGCTTGTATCTCCCCTCGACTCCTCATTCAACTCTGAGTGACTCGCCGCCTGCTCAGCAGCCGCTTCCTCGCATAGCTGTGGATGATATTTGCAAGCTCTGGTTTATCAAGGATCATGATGCTATGGCTGCTCACCTCGAGGCGCGTATAGAAGCAATTCGCGAGATGCAGCGGCAGGGGTATAGGCCATGCTTTGTTTTTTATGCCACAAAATTTTCAAGCAAGCAAAGCGTGCAGAGAGAGCAGGCAAACTTGGCCGCAACTTACTATATCGCTGAGCAAACTGGTATCCCTATTTTAAACTATAGAGGGACTGACCTCGTATCCAAGCTTCAGTTTAGCGATACGCACCATCTGAAATCCACCGCTAGGTCGAGCAAGGAGTTTCGCAATACGCTTGTGCGCGATGCACGTGCTTTGTTTGCGCAGTAGCTGTGTGGTTTGCCTTGCCTCTCTCTGTCTAACCTGATATCCTCGATTTGATGAAGGGGATAGATAGTCATACGCGACCATATGAAGATGCACCAGAGCGCGCAGGTAGCTCTGGACTCCCCTTTTTTGAAGAAGGGGTGGCTGCGGGATTCCCCTCGCCTGCTGCTGGAGATCTCTCTCAATCGCTCAATCTGATGGATCTCTGTGTAAAGCATCCGCAGGCTACTTTTTTCATCCGAGCGCGCGGTGAGAGTATGATTGGGGCTGGTATCAGTGATGGTGATGTGCTCGTGGTCGATCGCGCGCTGCAAGCGCGGCATGGAGATATCGTCATCGCGTCTCTCTATGGTGAGTTCACGGTGAAGCGGCTCGAAATGTGTGAGGGCTCGGTGCGTCTGCTACCAGAGAATCCGCGCTTTGAGCCTATTGTGATTACGCCTGATACAGGGGCGGAGTTCTTTGGCGTTGTATCGAGCGTGGTCAAGCTACTGCGGAGATAGGGCTTGGAGTTTGGGGAGTCAATAAAAAGAAGAGCAGTCATCGTGATGATGACTGCTCGGTTTTGAATATATGTGAGTTAGGGGATTGAGCTTATTTGCTGAATCGTCCGCGTGAGCCGCCAGAGCGTCCACCACGTCCTCCAAAGCCCTCTGAGCTGTCGCGTCCATTGTAGCGCCCACCACGTGAGCCGCGATCACCGCCACGGTCTCCGCGATCATTGCCAAAGCGTCCGCCGCGTCCGCCGCCTCCGCTGAACTTGTCACGACCGCCGAAGCCGCCGAAACCACCACGTCGCTCGCCGCGATCTCCGCGATCACTGCGGAATCCACGATCACCACGATCACCACGGTCGCGGAATCCTCCGCGGGATCCTCCTTGATCGCCGAAGCCACCGCCACCTTCTGGGCGACCCTTGTCTTCGCGGATGTTGACTTCGTAGCCGCAGATATGGCAGGTGCCGAGTTTTTCTGTGAGCTGGCTGGCGACCTCAGGTGTCACCTCGATGAGGGAGTGCTTGAGGAAAAGCTTGATATCGCCGATGCTGCCTTTGGGGGCAGCGCCTTCGTTGTAGAAGAGTCCTGCGATGTCTTTCGGGCGGATGCCGAGCAGCTTGCCCGCATTCATGAAGAGGGTGACGCTCTCAGTGAGCTTGCTCCAGTCGCTACCCTTTTCGGTGTGCAGTCCCTTTTCGAGAGCCGCGGAGACACCGCCGTCATCTTGCTTGCGTGCGGCGATGGAGTACTTGCTGGGTCTGTCCTCAGGGATGGGTTGAATCTCGCGTTTTGCCTTGCTGGTAAGGAGGTTGAACATGGCTCCGAGCAGTTTCTCAGGGGCGAGTTCGATCTCACTGAGTTCCTGAGGTATCTCGGTCTGCAGGGCAGCCTGCTCAAGGATCTCGTCGATGAGTGCTTCGTGGCGGGCATGGGCGACCTGAGTCGCTGTCATGACTTGCTCGCGGTTCATCTTGGTGCGGATGAAGCGCTCAATACGGCTGAGGAGTGAGAAGTCGCGGCGTCCGATGAAGGAGATAGCCTTGCCCGAGCGACCTGCTCGTGCTGTGCGACCGATGCGGTGGACGTAGTCCTCGGGGTCGCGTGGGAGTTCGAAGTTGACGACTGCGTCCACATCGTTGATGTCGATGCCACGTGCTGCGATGTCGGTGGCGACGAGGACATTGAGATTACCACGTCGATAGGAGTCCATCACGCGCTCGCGGAGGTTCTGAGGCATGTCGCCGTGGAGACGGTCGACGGCGTAGCCGCGTGAGAGGAGTCCGTCGACGACGTCGTCGACGACGCGCTTGGTGTTGGCAAAGACGAGACCGCGCTTCATGCGTCCCATCTCGATGAGGCGGCTGAGCACCTCGATGCGTGAGGAGAAGACGACTTCGTAGACGAGCTGTTCGCAGGTGGGCACCGTCATGACGGGACGCTCGATGATGATTTCTTCGGCCTTGTCGGAGAGACGCTCGATGAGTGAGCGAATAGCAGGTGACATGGTAGCGGAGAAGAAGAGTGTCTGCTTGGTGGCGGGCAGCATCGCGACGATGCGGTCGAGGTCGTCTTGGAAGCCCATGTCGAGCATCTCGTCAGCCTCGTCGAGGATGAACATGGAGATGGAGTCGGTGCGCAGGTCTCCCTTGTCGAGCAGATCGAGTACGCGTCCGGGGGTGCCGACGACGAACTGCACGCCGCGCTTCAGCGCGCTGAGCTGTGGTCCAAAGGAGGTGCCACCGTAGATGGGCACCGCACTGACGCCATCCATGTAGAGGGCGAGCTTGTCCACCTCGCGGCAGATCTGGACGGCGAGCTCGCGGGTGGGTGCGAGGCAGAGTACCTGCACGTTGCGATTGCTAGGGTCGATGCATTCGAGGGCAGGGATGGAAAAAGCGAGCGTCTTGCCTGACCCCGTATGGGACAGACCGACGATGTCGTCGCCGTTGAGCGCGACAGGGATTGCTCTCTCTTGGATGAGCGAGGGGGTGTCGAAGCCGAGGATTTCGATGGCTTCAAGGATTTCAGGGCTAATGCCTAGGTCGGAGAATGTCATTGCGATGGGGGCCAGGGTAAGGTTTGTTTATCTTTCCCGCAGGAGAATGCCTGATGATGGGAAGAAAGTAAAGAGAAAAATGCTTTTATCTATTGCGATTTTTATCACTTGCTCTCAAGGGTGCTTTGATTAAGTGAAGGGGGCTTTTAAATTCACGCCATTCTAAATAGGTGAATGGGAGAGCTCTCGCCACGTGGCTACTTTTGAGTGCTTTGGGGCTGAATATAGGTGCACATAGCCTCACGCGATGATAGGGATGCGCGCGAAAGCAGCTCTGCTGTTGCAGCGGGGCTCTTCTGGGGGCTTCTAAATTCTCGTCATTCTAAATAAGAAAATTTAGAAGAACGCTTCACGAGGCAGCTTTTGAGTGCTTTTAGGCTGGATTTTCCCCGAATTTTCGTCTCAGAGGACACTCTGAGCCATCAATTCGTGAAAAATCCAGCTCTAAAATCATCTCAAAATCTTACCTCGCGAGAAATTAGAAGCCCCCTTCTATTTATTGGAAGCGCTCTTCGGCGAGGATGCCTTGGAGCTGCTTGTGTGCATAGTGCAGGCGCGAGCGCAGTGTGCCCTGTGATATATTGAGCACCTCGGCGATCTCGGGGTAGCTCATGCCCTGGACGTCGCAAAGGATGACGACCTCGCGGTGGGCGGGGGAGAGGGCATTGATGGCGTCGAAGAGCTTGACCTTGAGATCCTTTACCTCCGCTTGTCGCACAGGGTCGGATTCCAAGCCCTGATCGGCGAGGCGTGAGTCCTTCTCCAGAGGGTCGCCGCTGTCGTTGCTGTCGAGGCTGTAGGTGTTCTCCCTCTTGCGCTTGCGGAGGAAATTGCGCGCATGGTTCGCGGCGATGGAGTAGAGCCAGGTATAGAAAGCGCTCTTTCCGCTGAAGTAGCGCAGTGAGTGGAAGGCCTTTAAGAAGGCTTCTTGGCCGACGTCAAAGGCGTCGGCCTCGTTGCCTACCATCTGGAGGAGCATCGCATGGAGCTTGCGGCTGTGTCGGCGTATCAGCTCATCAAAGGCACGCGTTTCACCTGCCAGCGTGGATTCTACCAAGCTGGCATCTGTTACGTTTTCGTAGCGGTCGGTGCTCATGATAAGGGGAACGGATTTTGCAGACGGCAGCCACAGCTCACCGATGCGGTTTTTTGATGATGTTGTATTTTTTTATTAGACTGGCAGGGAGTAGGCGCGTCCATCGCGACCTTCAAACCAGTTGATAAAGGCCATGTTGACCGTCGTGTATCCCCCTGGTGTGGGGTAGTCGCCGCTGAAGTACCAGTCGCCGCAGGGACCTTCGATCGACTCGTGGAGTCCCTCTAGTGTCTGGTAGATGACCTGCACAGGGCATGGGGAGTTGTCAGGGGTGACGAGCAGGGACACCTCCTCTGTGATCTCATCGACGGTGAAGGGGGAGTAGATCGCCTTGACAGGGTTGCAGCGCTTCTCAAGGGGGAGTGTGAGCTGGCGGCGGCATTCCTCGTAGATGGAGTCGATGTAGTCGTACATGCCACGCTTCTTGAGCAGCGAGATGGCGGCTTGGAAGGCGATGAACTTGCCCAGCTCGCTCATGTCGATGCCGTAGCAGTCGGGGTAGCGGATCTGGGGCGCGGAGGAGGCGATGACGATCTTGCGTGGCTTCGCACGTCCCAGCAGGCGCAGCAGTGATTGCTTGAGCGTGGTGCCGCGCACGATGGAGTCGTCGATGGCGACCAGGACTTCATCTTCTTCTACGGCTCCGTAGGTGAGGTCATAGACCTGGGAGACGAGCTGACCGCGATTGGACTCCTGAGTGATGAAGGTGCGCAGCTTGATGTCCTTGTGGACGATTTTTTCTGCGCGTGGCCAGCGGCGCATGATGAGCTCCTCGATGAGCTCTTCTGTGAGCTTGTTGTTGCGGAAGGCCTCGAGCACCGAGTTGGTCACACGCTCGCGGCGGAAGGCGCGCAGCCCCTCGAGTAGCCCGTAGTAGGCGACTTCGGATGTGTTGGGGATGTAGGTGATGGCGGCCTTGGAGAAGTTCCCATCGAGACTCTCGACGACTTTCTCTGTCAGCGCGCAGCCCAGTGCCTTGCGCTCGCGGTAGACGATGGGGTCGTTGCTGCGAGAGAAGTAGATGGACTCAAAGGAGCAGGGCTTGGGCTCGAGAGGGGTGGTATACTCCTTGATCGCCACGCGACCGTCTTGCTTCACACTGATCATATTCGCGCGTGGCAGCTCGTGGACATCTTCGCTGTCGACCTCCATGACGCTCATGAGCGGGACGCGCTCACTGGCGACGGCGAGGTATTCATCATTGAGGATGTAGTGGCAGGGGCGTATGCCGTGCGGATCGCGTAGGCAGAAGAAGTCACCATTGCCCACGCCTCCCATGATGCAGAAGCCGCCGTCCCATGCCTGAGCCGCCTTGCCGACGATGTCGTACATGTCGAGACGCTCCGAGATCTTGTGAGGGATGTCCTTGCCTGAGACATCGGCGCGCAGCTCGCGGTAGATGTCCGTGTGCGCCTCATCGAGGTAGTAGCCTATCTCCTCGAGCACGGTCTGTGTGTCGGTGCCAAAGATGGGGTGCTGGCCGCGGTTGATGAGTCGCTGGTTGAGCTCAGGCGTGTTCGTCATGTTGAAGTTGCCCAGAACCATGAGCGTACGTGTCGACCAGTTTGTACGGCGTACGTAGGGATGGCAGCTGCCCTCGTCAAAGAGACCACTCGTGCCGTAGCGGAGGTGACCCATGAGGATCTCTCCGCCGAAGTTGAAGTGATGCTTGTAGCTATCGGCGTCTTCTAGCAAGACCTCACCGCGCTCGCGCATGTGGCGCAGGTTGCGCTGCTGCGCGTTGAAGATGTTGCCCAGTGCCGTGTTCGGCGTCGCGTTGCGCTGGCGGAAGAGGTAGGGCTGCCCCAGAGGCATGTTGAGCTTGATGCAGCCGATGCCGGCGCCGTCCTGACCGCGGTTGTGCTGCTTTTCCATGAGGAGGAAAAGCTTGTTGAACGCCCAGTCCGCCGAGCCGTACTTTTCTACAAAGTAGGAAAGAGGCTTCAGCAGACGGATAGCGGCGACGCCGCACTCATGTTGGAGAGTATCTGACATGATGAGTGATCTCAGGAAAAGAGAAAGAGGGATAAGGGTAGGGGGCTGATCTTATTGGGCGATCTCAACGGTGATACCCGCGCCATCACGCAGGGTGCCGATGACGACACCACCAGGGCCCGCCTTGAGCGCCTGCTCGACGTCCTCGGGCTTCACGATGCTCACCCAGCCAATACCCATGTTGAAGGTATGGAAGCGATTCTCCGCATCGACGTGCTCGAGTACTTTCTGAGCTGGGACATTGTCCCAGTAGGGGATGGTGAGATCCGCTCCGCGCTCGCCGAGGAAGCGCTCGAGATTCTCAGGCAGACCACCGCCTGTGATGTGGGCGTATGCCTTGGGCACGATGCTCATGGCACGCAGGTCGTTGACGACGTCATGGTAGAGGCGTGTGGGGGCGAGTAGCTCGCGGAGCTCGTCTTCTGTGAGGAGGTCGGGGTACTGCTTGAGCACACGGCGCACGAGGCTCCAGCCGTTCGCATGGAAGCCATCGCTGGGGTAGCCGATGAAGACGTCTCCCACAGCGAGCTGGCTGGGGTCGATCATCTCACTTTTTTCCACACAACCGATGCAGAAGCCCGCCAATTCAACGAGTCCGTCGGGGACGACGCCAGGCATCTCGGCGGTCTCACCACCTGCGAGGATGCACTTGCAGCTCTCGAGGTAGTCGCACATGCCCGCGACGAGGCGTGTGATGCGGCTGCGCTCCTTTTCGAGATTGGAGATGCCGAGGTAGTCGAGGAAGAGGAGGGGATCGCCGCCCGTCGTGAGGATGTCATTGACATTCATCGCGACGAGGTCTTTGCCCGCGACCTCGAGCATATCGAGCTCAAAGAGGGTCTCTGTCTTGGTGCCTACGCCGTCTGTCCCCGTGACCATGACGGGCTCTTTGTAGGATGAGAGGTCATAAGCGGCCGCAAAGAGACCAAAGGCATTGCACAGTTGACGTGCCTGCTGGGTTCTCTTGACATGCGCGCTGATGTCTTTGACGAAGGACTGCGCCTCTATAGTATCGACGCCGGATTGTTTGTACGTAAGCTTGCCAGACATAGAAGAATCTTGCATAAAACTGCCCGAGCATCATACCTGAGAGTCACCACTTTGGCAAGCCGTATTTTTGTCCGTGAGATCAATGAACTTCATGATTCGATCTGCTTCCACTGCATGACATGCGGGAGGACCTTGCGAATGATGTCTTTGATATCCTCGTCGGAGACTGATTCCGTGATGCCGAGAGGCTCGCCCCAGTAGGTGCCTATCTGGAGATAAGCCCAGCGCTGGACGTAGCCCTTGAACACGCGGTCGAGCATGTCGCGGAATGTACGCCCGAGGTGCCCCGTTTCTATGCTCTCGTGGCCGATAAAGATGTAGTAGTTGACGTGGTTGACGTGCTTGATGGGGGCATCCTTGAGCGAGGCGGGGTAGCTTTTGGAGACGAGGCGGGTGAACTGGAGGCTGCGCCCATCATCGAGGATGACGCGCCGCTCGGTGGAGTGGAGGTTGTTGTGCCCTTGGGCTGGCAGGCATCGCTCGGGGCGGTGGATGGATGAGTTCATATCGCTGCCGGAGTAGACGATAGAGACCTCTACGGGGGGGCGGCGATCGCCATTGGAGGGGACGTAGCGCGCTTTGCTGAATCGGGTGTCGGCGGCGAGAGCGCCGCGCTCCTTGTCGCTCTCCTGGATTTTCTCCCCATACCAGCCTGTGACAGTGTAGTTGATGGGGAGGTCGGGCAGGATGGCTGATTCCTTCAGCGAGACGTCCTTGGGTAGGATGTAGATGAGGCTGAGGATGCCCGCGATGAGGAGGGGAGGGAGGATGGATTGGAAAAAGGAGGAAAAGATTTTCATATTTTTCTTCTATACAAAAAGTGATTTAGGCGTCGGGAGAGGAGTCGGAGGCGTGATCGAGGTTCTGCTTGCGCACGACGACGCGGCGACGCTTGAGCAAGGGGATCTCGCCCGCGAGTAGCCCGTGGAGGACGGCGAGGCCGAACATGCTAGCGGGGAAGAAGAAGATGAGACCCGACCAGTCATGCCAGGTCTTGCTCGCGAAGGCGGGGTTGATGTATTCCGCGCAGATGAAGATGCTCGACACGCGGAAGCCATTGCCGATGATGGATAGGGGCAGAGCGCTGAGGGCGAGGATGACGCGCTTCCACCAGCTGAGCCCCGTCGCGAGGTATGCCCAGCAGAATGAAATCATCAGCAGAGCCATCAGCGAGCGTATGCCCGAGCAGCCACCCGCGATGCTGTAGGTATCCCAATTCCCCGAGGCGGAGGTGATGTTGGTGCCATCCATGACGGTGTCTACTCCAAAGAGGCTCGCGCCCATGTGTGCGAGCTCCGTGGCGAGTAGCTGGAGTCCCACCGTAGCCTGCTGGAAGCCAGGCAGCGGGATGCTCATCCAGAGGAAGAGCAGCGGGAAGGCACTGCGCAGCATCATCTGCCACCCCCAGTAGGACCAGGTCAGCCCCATGAGGATGAGCGGCAGCGCGCCGATGGCGACGCGTCCCTGCTGCGTGCGCACGGAGAGGACGCAGAGTAGGCAGCCGATAGCGATGAGCCAGAGCCCCTTGTAGGAGCTCTGCTTGGGCACATTCTTGCTGTGTACCCAGGCGTGGCCCAGCATGTAGAGGCTGAGGATGGGGACGAGTCCGCCATGCTCGTAGTCTGTCTCAGGATTCCACGAGCTCTCCAGCCACGCAAAGGCGCTATGGTAGCCCGCGTTGAAGGCTTCATAGTATCCCATAAAGTAAAAGACGAGTGCTAGTGAGCAGAGTAGAGATAGCCAACCTATTAGTGATAAGTTGGATGTGTGATTTGGTGTGAAGTTATCTTGCATCATATTTGAGAAGGTTCAGAAAAAAAACGCGACTTAGGCTCTTTTTAGTATTGATATTTTCGTCAAAATGTCAAGAATAGACCTGACCCCTTCCTAACTTGATATATGAAAATCATCAGTGGTACAGCACACCCTCAGCTCGCCCAAGACATCGCCTCTGTCATGGGACTCCCTCTTTGTGAAGCCAAAGTAACAACCTTCCCCGATGGAGAGAGCTTTGTGCAGATCGACGAGTCAATGCGTGGCGAGGACGTCTTCATCGTCCAGCCCACCTGCCCTCCTACCAATCATAATCTGATGGAGCTGCTCGTCATGGTGGACGCTGTGCGCCGCGCCAGTGCGGAGCGTATCACGGCGGTCATGCCCTTCTACGGCTATGCGCGTCAGGATCGCAAGGACAAGCCCCGCGTCCCCATCACCGCCAAGCTCGTGGCGAATCTCCTCACGGCTGCTGGTGTCAATCGTGTCCTCACGATGGACCTGCACGCGGCACAGATCCAAGGATTTTTTGAGATCCCTGTCGATCATCTGCACTCGGTGCCCGTCCTCATCAAGCATCTCAAGGAGAACTATGTGAAGGATACGAAGAACCTCGTCGTCGTCTCCCCCGACATCGGTGGCGTGAAGAATGCGAAGATCTATGCGAACATCCTCGGCACTGAGCTCGCCATTGTCGCCAAGCAGCGCATCTCTGCTACAGAGGTGGATGCCCACGCGGTCATTGGTAATGTCGCTGGCAAGGATGTCCTCATGGTGGACGATATGACAGAGTCGGGCGGTACGCTCTGCGCTGCTGCTGAGATCCTCAAGCTGCACGGCGCGGCTCGCATCTTCGCTGGTGTCTCTCACGGCGTACTCAACGAGGTCGCACGTACGCGTCTGGCAAATAGCTCCATCGAGCGTCTTCTCTCCTCGGACTCTGTGCCTATGGCCTTTGGCGATCTCGTCGACACCGTCTCCATCGCTCCCCTCTTTGCGCAGGCGATCCAGAATATCAATGCGAATGACTCCGTCTCGCATCTCTTTGATATCTAATAGAAAAATAAATAAGCTTTGCGGCTTTCTCGAGATTCGATCTCGAGAAAGCCTTTTTTGTGCACGCGCTGCATACGAAGAGGGGAGCAATCGCTGTGATGGCTCCCCTCCGAGATGTTGTCTAGATTACTCTTCGCGCTTTTCAGAGCGTGATGCCGAGCTGCTCGGGCAGTGCGCTGCGGGGACGCTCGGTGAGGATGTCGCCGCCATGGCTACCGACGGCAACGGTATGCTCGAAGTGAGCCGCGTGGCTGCCGTCGCGCGTGACGATGGTCCATTCATCATCGAGAACGCGGATCGCGGCCTTGCCTAGTGTGACCATGGGCTCAATCGCGAGCACCATACCGCGCTTGAGGCGTGGGAGCTTGTAATTGGGGCGGAAGTTGGGCACCTGTGGCTCCTCGTGCAGCTTGCGCCCGATGCCGTGGCCGACCATCTCGCGCACGATGCCGAGCTTGTATTGCTTGATATAATCTTCAATCGCGCCGCAGACATCCATAAGAGACGCACCGTGCTTTGCCTCGGCGATGCCTCGGTAGAGTGATTCTTCGGTGACGGCGAGGAGGCGGCGTGCCTCTTCGCTGCATTTGTCCGCGCCGCCGACGCAGACCGTGAGGGCATTATCTCCGTACCATCCATCGACGATTGCCCCTGTGTCGAGACTGACGAGATCGCCGTCGCGCAGCACACGTGCGCCGCCTATGCCGTGGACGACCTCTTCATTCACCGAGATGCAGAGCTGACCGGGGAAGCCGCCGTAGCCGAGAAAGGCGTTCCCACAGCCCTCGCGTGCGAAGAGCTCAGCGACGTAGGCGTCGAGCTCGCCTGTCGTGATGCCAGCACGGACATAGGCTTGGGCGTCCATGAGGATGCGGGCTGAGACTTCTGCGGCGCGGCGCAGCTTGCTTATTTCATTAGGATTGCGGACAGGGATACGTTCAGCCATGATAGGAATGTGTTTACTGCGGTCAAGTATAGCAAAGTAGGCGCAAATGGCAAGGGCGAACTCCTTGCTCCGTCGCTTTCTTTAGGGAGCTTCTAAATTCTCGTCATTCTAAATAAGAAAATTCAGAAAAACGCTTCACGAGGCAGCTTTTGAGTGCTTTTAGGCTGGATTTTCCCCGAATTTTCGTCTCAGAGGACACTCTGAGCCATCAATTCGTGAAAAATCCAGCTCTAAAATCATCTCAAAATCTTACCTCGCGAGAAATTAGAAGCCCCCTTTAGTACGTGAGTATTACGCGGAGAAATGTTATATATAATGTAAGACTGGATTGGTTTGAAAATCTTCCTAAATATATTATTATGTGCGTGTAAGGTATTGTGGAGATTTCTAAAAAAATTAGAATTTTGCTTGATTGGTGTAGATCTTGTGATATATACTCTGTCAGACGTCGAGCGACGCCTTTATTTATTAATCAATATCTAACACCCATGAAAATATTAAATCCTACTTTAAGAAAAGCATTGACACAGTCACTGACCAAGCCGACACAATACGCCGCTGTGAGTCTTACACTCTTTGCGCACGCGGGAGCCTTTGCCGAGGGGGCGACAAGCACGACCTCCGTCTACGACGATGTCCCGAGTGATTCCGTCACCGTGGATTACTACGCGTCTCAGACGGGCTCGAACACTGCTGTAGGGGGCTTCTAAATTCTCGTCATTCTAAATAAGAAAATTCAGAAAATCGCT
>CAYJID010000007.1:0-31058 GCA_964370135.1 uncultured Akkermansia sp.
TAAGGAGTGGAGCATAGCGGGTTCGAACCGCTGACCTCTTCAATGCCATTGAAGCGCTCTACCAACTGAGCTAATACCCCGAGTGTATTTTTTCTTTACTCACCGCCTTGTGGGCTGTGTGCGAGGCAATGATATAGTAAAATGACTAAGTTGGCAAGAAAAAAGTGAGACTTTTTGATAAAAATGTTAAAAAAGCCTATTGAGACTCGTCCTGCTGCCCGAGGATACTGCCTAGCTCGATGCGATGACCAGCGAAAAAGCTCTCGGCATTCATCTTGCGCGCGCCCGCAGGCTGCATGGTCTGGATGAGCAGGGCTCCGTCGTGCGGGCCGCCGCAGGAGATGAGCATGCCATGCGCGCTGATGTCGAGCACCTCGCCGGCTTGGGCATCGGGGTGTTTTTTCATATAGACCTCGTTCGGGGGGAAGATTTTGAGGATTTTCTGAGTCTGGCTCTTGGGGGAGATGTAGTGCGTGTAGGTGCCAGGCCAGCTGTGGTAGGCGCGTATCTTGCGCGCGAGCTGGAAGGCGGGCAGTGTCCAGTCGATCTCACCATGGGCGCGCAGCAGCTTCGGCGCGTAGGTGGAGAGCTTGTCATCCTGAGGCTCGCGGGTGGCGGTGCCGTCGGCGAGTTTCTCAATAGCGCGCAGCAGGGGGACGGGCGAGAGCTCGGCGAGCTCATCGTGGAGGCTCTCGGCGGTCTCGATGCCTGTGAGCAGGATGCTGTGCTTGCTGATGATGTCGCCCGCGTCGAGTTTCTTCACCACATGCATGATGGTGATGCCTGTCTCCTCGTCGCCCGCCTCGATCGCGGCTTGGAGGCAGGAGGCGCCGCGGTGGCGGGGCAGCAGCGAGGCGTGGACATTGATACAGGCGATGGCGGGGGCGCTAATGACCTCCTCGGTGAGGATCTGTCCGTAGGCCATCACGACGATGACGTCGGCGTCTAGTGCGCGGAGCTGGGCGATGGCGTCGGGGGATTTCATCTGCTCGGGCTGGTAGACGGGCAGACCTGCGGCAAGGGCGCGCGTCTTCACCTCAGGTGGGGTGAGCAGCTGGTGGCGACCGACGGGGCGGTCGGGTTGGGTGAAGAGGGCGATGAGTTGCCCTGAGTCGAGGAGAGCTTGGAAGCTAGGGAGGGCGATATCGCCTGTGGCCATCATCACAATTCGCATCAATGTTTTATATTCCTGTGAGTGATACGAGTCAAGAATTTTATCATCTTTTAGAATCAATTTGTTTCTATTTCCTACAATATCAAAAAGCAAAATGAGGGGTACATACAAACGATACCGCGCGGTGCATCGTCAGCCTCCACAGGGGCGGACAGGGTTACGTCTTGACAAATGGGGGCTTGCTGCTAGACTAGGCGAACTCTCCCGAGTTGTCCCCTCGGAGGGAGTTTTCTATCATGAGTACAGTTCTGGAACGTCAGGAGTTTTTGCGCAATGAGCTCGGTAAGCGCGTGTTGATCATTGATGGTGCCTTTGGCACGATGGTGCAGAAGCACCAGCTACAGGAGGAAGACTACCGCGGTGCGCGCTTCGCCGACAGGGAGCTCTATCCCCGCGATGTGAAGAACAACAACGAGTGTCTCATCTTCTCCCAGCCCGCCATCGTGAGCGACATCTACGCCCAGTACCTCGCGGCGGGCTCGGATATGGTCACGACCAATACCTTCTCCGCTACGTCCCTCGGGCAGCATGAGTTCTTCCACCATGTCGCGCCCTGCAAGCACGATCAGGCCTACTACGAAGGCGTGCTCGCCGATGAAGCCCTCGCCGCCCTCGTCCATGAGATGAACATTGAGGCCTGCCGCCTCGCCCGCGAAGCCGCCGACGCATCAGAAAAACTCACGGGCAAGATCAAGCTCGTCGCGGGCTCCGTCGGTCCCATGGCGCTCACCGCCTCGCTCTCGCCCGATGTGAATGACCCTGGCTACCGCGCGGTGAACTTTGACCAGCTGCGCCGCGCCTACCGCGCCCAGCTGCTCAGCCTGCATGAGGGCGGGATGGACATCCTGCTGCTGGAAACCATTTTTGATACGCTGAATGCGAAAGCCTGCCTCTACGCCATCGCGGAGCTACGCGACGAGGGCGTGGACCTCGCGCCGCTGATGATCAGCTTCACCGTCACCGACCGCGCAGGGCGCACGCTCTCGGGGCAGACCGTCGAGGCCTTCTGGAACTCCGTGCGCCACGCGCAGCCCCTCAGCGTGGGCATCAACTGCGCGCTAGGTGCGGACCTCATGCTCCCCTTTGCCCGCGAGCTTTCGGCTCTCGCCGACTGCGCGATTAGCATGTACCCGAATGCGGGCATGCCCGATCCCCTCAGCCCCAGCGGCTACGCACACAGCGCGGAGGACATGGCGCGCATCATGCGCGGATTTGGCGAGGAGCGACTGCTCAACTTCCTCGGAGGCTGCTGCGGCACGACCCCCGAGCATATCGTCGCCATGCGCGAGGTCATCGAGCAGTACGAGCCACGCCCCATCACGCCCAAGAAAAAGGCAGGACAGCTGCGCCTCTCGGGTCTCGAGCCCTACAACCACGACGAGACGCGCAACACGCTCTTCATCGGCGAGCGATGCAATGTCGCGGGCTCGCCTCTCTTTGCAAAGCTCATCCGCGCGGGCGAGTTTGAGAAGGCCGTCGAGGTCGCGCGCAAGCAGGCGGAGAATGGCGCCGCCGTGCTCGACTTCTGCTTTGATGACGGCATGATAGACGGCGTGTCCTCCATGGTACGCTTCCTCAACCTCGTGAGCGCGGAGCCCGACATCGCGCGCCTGCCCTTCATGATCGACTCGTCGAAGTGGGAGGTGCTGGAGGCGGGTCTCCAGTGCATGCAGGGCAAGGGCATCGTCAACTCCATCTCGCTGAAGAATGGCGAGGAAGAGTTCCTCCGCCAAGCGCGCCTCATCCGCCGCTACGGAGCCGCCGTCGTCATCATGGGCTTTGACGAGCAGGGGCAGGCCGAGGGTGTCGCCGACCGCGTGCGCATCGCGTCGCGTGCCTACGATCTGCTGGTCAATCAGGTCGGATTCCCCGAGGAGGACATTATCTTTGACCCCAATGTGCTCACCGTCGGCACAGGCATCGCCGCGCATGCGAACTACGCGCAGGACTTCTTCACCGCCGCGGGCGAGATCCACCGCCTCTATCCCCACACGCATATCTCGGGGGGCATCTCGAATGTCTCCTTTGCCTTCCGCGGGATCAATCCCGTGCGCGAGGCCATGCACAGCGCCTTCCTCTACCACGCGCAGAAGCAGGGACTGGATGTCTGCATCGTCAATGCGGGCATGCTGGAGGTCTACGACGAGATCCCCGCCGAGCGACTGGAGCTCGTCGAGGACGTGCTCTTCAACCGCCGCGCCGATGCCACGGAGCGACTCACCGCCTACGCCCAGCAGATCGCCGAGCAAAAGTCACAGAGCAAAGACGCGAGTAGCGCCCCCGTCCAAGCATGGCGTGAGGCAGGAGTCGCCGAGCGTCTCTCCTACGCGCTGGTCAAGGGCATCACCGAGCACATCGACAGCGACACCATGGAGGCGGTCGCCCTCTACGAAGGCAGCGCGCTGCGCGTCATCGAGGGGCCGCTGATGGATGGCATGAAGCAGGTGGGCGAGCTCTTCGGCGCGGGCAAGATGTTCCTCCCGCAGGTGGTGAAGAGCGCACGCGTCATGAAGCAGAGCGTCGCCCAGCTCACGCCTCTCATCGAGGAGAGTCGAGGCAGCGGCAGCAGTGCCGGCTGCGTCGTGCTCGCCACCGTCAAGGGGGACGTCCATGATATTGGGAAAAACATCGTCGGCGTCGTGCTCGCCTGCAATGGATTCCGCGTCGTCGACCTCGGCGTCATGGTCTCCTGCGAAGACATCATCTCTGCCGCCCAGCGCGAGCGCGCCGATCTCGTCGTCCTCTCGGGACTCATCACGCCCTCGCTCGACGAGATGATGCATGTCGCCACTGAGATGGAGCGCGCGGGACTCACCATGCCGCTGCTCGTCGGCGGTGCCACGACGAGCGCGCTGCACACGGCGCTCAAGATCGCCCCTCATTACCCCTCAGGACTCGTCGTCCACACGACGGACGCCTCGACCATCGTCCCCGCCGCCACCGCCCTCGTCGGTGCCGATCGCGCGGCCTACATCGCGGCACACCGTCAGCAGCAGGCTGAGGACTGCGCGCGCTACGAGGCGCGCAGCCGCGCCGTGGAGCTCTACAGCCTCAGCGAGGCGCGCGCCCGCGCGCTCCAGACGGACTGGGAGAGCCAGCCCGCCATCGCGCCCTCGCGCACGGGTGTCTACACCATTGGTACGCCCAGCCTCGGCTGCGCCTGCCACAGCAAGCAGCCCGATATCCTGCTGGATTGGGAACAACTATTCACCACCTGTGAATGGAGCATCCTGCTGCGCGTCTTTGAGATGGAGGACTGCTGGATGCCCGCACGCCGCGCCCTGCGCGAGAGCGGCGAGAGCGGCAAGATCAGCGAGGAGAAGCGCCGCGAGGCGCAGCAGCTCATGGACGACGCACGCGCCCTCTTCGAGCGCGGCGTGACAGAGAAGAGACTCCAAGCCCGAGGCTGCTTCGGCATCTGGCAGGCGCAATCTCAGGGCGATGACATCCTCGTCGAGGGAGGCGGAGAGGGCCGCGTGCTCCACACGATGCGCCAGCAGAGCAAGGATAAGCAGACCTGCCTCGCGCTCGCCGACTACGTCGCGCCCGCTCCCTACACAGGCTACGTCGGCGCGATGCAGCTGAGCATCGTCGGTGCGGAGGTATGGACACAGGAGATGGAGGCGACACAGGACAGCTACAGCGCGATGCTGCTCGCCGCCCTGTGCAACATGCTCGTCGAGGCCATGGCCGAGTGCGCGCATGCCCGCATCGCCGAGCACTGGGCAGGCGCATCGAGCGATCCCAGCCAGCTGCTCCGCCCCGCCTGCGGCTACCCCAGTCAGCCTGACCATGAGGAGAAGCGCACCGTCTTCTCCCTGCTCAATGCCACGGAGCACACGACAGCAAGCCTGACGGAAAGCTGCATGATGCAGCCTCAAGCCTCGATCTGCACGCTGCTCTTCCACCACCCGAGCGCGCGCTACTTCCGCGTCGGAGCGATAGGAGAAGACCAGCAGCAGGACTACGCCGCGCGCAAGGCGGCGTGCATGACAAAAGCCTAACAAGATGTGACGTGACAAATTAAATCCTTGTCGTACACAAAAAGACATGCTATCGTGATCCATATGACACTTAAATCCCTCTTTGCTACAGCTGCTCTCGCTGCTACAGCCCTGCCTACGCTCGCCCAGACAGCTGCTCCCGCCACGACTCCCGCAGTCAAGGTGACACCAGCTGCTCCCGCCACGACTCCCGCAGTCAAGGTGACACCAGCCGCGCCTGTCGCGACTCCCGCAGTCAAGGTGACTCCTGCCACAGCTGTCGCAGAAACTCCTGCGCCTGCTCAGATGAAGCTCGCTGACATCAACCCCGCTGTCCGCGCCTACATCCTCGACACAGTCGCAAACCTCCTCGATGGCACTGCTACGAGCCTCGAAGCCTATGCCAAGACAGGTAAGCCTGCCAAGGACATGCAGCCTCAGGCCATCCTCCCTGCTCTCATCTCCGCTCTGGAAAAAACCCCTACCACCGAGCTGCCCGCTGACATCAAGCCCTTCGTCGACGGTGTCATCGCCATCGGCAAGCAGGCAGGTGCCGAGCTCGCCACCTTCAAAACGGACGCGCCTGAAGAGAAAGTCGGAGCTGCCATGGAAAAATACGAGCAGCCCATGATGGATCTCGTCGCCAAGAACCCCGCAGCCGTCGCCCTCGGTCAGCAGCTCGCTGGCTCGGCAGAATCTCTCGTCAAGGAGCTCGGCTTTAACGAGCAGACCATGATGGAAGTCGTCGCCCTCTACATGGCCTCCTCCGAGGACTCAACCCAGCTGCCCGCCTTCGCGGCTAAGCTCCGCGAAATCGGCACCCAGCTGCGCGCGAAGAAATAATCTTTTGACAACATATGATACTCGTCTATTCTAGGCGCGTATGAGACCGAGAGCCATCCTCAGCACGAGGATGGCTCTTGATGATTTCCCCCTTCATCTCCG
This sequence comes from uncultured Akkermansia sp., assembly GCA_964370135.1. GTDB lineage: Bacteria > Verrucomicrobiota > Verrucomicrobiia > Verrucomicrobiales > Akkermansiaceae > Akkermansia. Next base: position 6,103 of record CAYJID010000007.1, read on the forward strand.
GTAGCGTCCCAACCAATAACACAGGATAGGGCGCACTCATCACCATGGTTCAAAGGATGAGCATGCACACTTTGGGCTATGATTCTCTTGACTTTTGCAGAGGCTATTGATACAAACAGAGGCAACAAAATCAACTCGACTCATGCGCCCCTCTATCCCCGTCACCTCCCCGCTCTTGCCCCCATTGGATGAATTCAAAGAGTTGCTCGATGACATCTGGGAGAGAAAGTGGCTCACCAACAACGGTCACTACCATCAGCGACTCGAAGCCGCACTCAGCACCTACCTCAAGACCCCCTACCTGAGCGTCTTTACCAACGGGACACTCCCGCTCATGACGGCACTCCAAGCACTCAACCTCCATGAGGGCGAGGTCATCACGACGCCCTACTCCTTTGTCGCCACAACCCACTCGCTGATATGGAATCAGCTCACGCCCATCTTTGTCGATGTCGAGGAGCAAACAGGTAATATAGATCCCAGCCTGATCGAGGCCGCCATCACAGAGCGTACTGTTGCCATCATGGCCGTGCATGTCTATGGCATCCCCTGCGATACGGCAGCCATCCAAGCCATCGCGGCGAAGCATGGGCTCAAGGTCATCTATGACGCGGCACACGCCTTTGGTGTCGAGGTCGAGGGAGAAAGCATCCTCAACGAGGGCGACATGTCCACGCTCTCCTTTCACGCGACAAAGGTCTACAACACGGTCGAGGGCGGTGCTCTCATCTGCAACAATGCCGAGACGAAGCAAATGGTTGACAAGCTCAAGAACTTTGGCTTTGACGGCGAGCTCTCTGTGCTCGCTCCGGGTATCAACTCAAAAATGGATGAGATACGCGCCGCCTATGGGCTGCTCAATCTCCAGCAAGTCGATGCCGCCATCGCTCACCGCGCAGATATCGCACGAGTCTACCGCGAGGCACTCGCGCAGACGGCAGGCATACGCTGCCTCGCTGATGTGGACGGGGTGCGGCACAATTATTCTTACTTCCCCGTTTTCATCAATGAGCAGAGCTACGGCATAAGCCGTGACGCTCTCTATGAGAACCTCAAAGAACAGGGTATCTACGCGCGACGCTACTTCTACCCCGTCATCCCCGACTTTGAAGTCTACCGACACAGCGCATCGGCCCAAGAAGCGCATATCCCCGTCGCACGCCAGCTCGCAGCCAGCGTCCTCTGCCTGCCCATCTATGCAGGGCTGCCGCTAGAGGAGGTGCAGCGCATCGCCGCCCTCGTCGCGCGCTAAAGAGTTTTATTGAGGCTACCCCCAGCCTACTCAATGGAAAAATATCCCTCGACATGAGTCAAATTAAGAATGAAACCATCGCGGGCACGAAATGGCTGCTGCTGCAGCGATTCACCATGCAGCCCATCCAGCTGCTCTATAGCATCGTCCTCGCGCGACTCATCACCCCCGAGGAGACAGGTATCCTCGCCCTCACGGCGATCTTCTTTGCCGTAGCCGCCGTGCTACGCGATGCGGGTTTTTCTGATGGATTGATTCGCAAGCATGATAGGACGGATGAGGATATCAACACGGTGTTCTGGTTCAACATCGCGATGAATGCTCTCTTTGGAGCTATATTTTTCATTGCCGCGCCTTGGATTGCTGATTTCTTTGAGCAACCTGCGCTTGTCTGGATTACGCGCATCTCAGCCATCATGATGTTTGTCACCGCGAGTGCGGGGGTCCACTGGACTCTCTACACCTGCCGCAAGGATTTTAAAACTCCCGCCATCGTGAGCACGATTAGCACGCTCATCGCCATGCCCATCACGCTCATCCTCGCCTATATGGGCTGGAGCTACTGGTCGATGGTAATATCGGGCGTAGTCTCTTCGTTGTTCAATTTGATCACCATTTGGTGTATCTCGCCTTGGCGTCCGCGCATGGTATTTTCCAAAAAATCATTCAAGGAGTTTTTTAGCTACGGTTCGCGCCTCGCCGCCTCGGGCATCCTCGATACAGGCTTCCAGCATATACGCAGCCTCATCATCGGCAAGTTCTACTCCCCCGCCAGCCTAGGCCTCTACAACAAAGGCAGCTCGACGGCCATGCTCCCCGTCAATACCATCAACGGCATCCTCGGCACCGTCACCTACCCCATCCTCGCCAGCATCCAAGCAGATGAATCACGCCTCATCTCCGCCTACAAAAAATACATCAAAATCGCCTCTCTAGGTATCTTCTGGGGTATCTTCACGCTGGCTGCACTCGCCGACCCCATCGTCTACTTTCTCTACGGGGCGGACTGGGTCGATTGCGCCATCTATGTGCAGCTGCTTGCGTTCTCGCTTGCCTTTTACCACATCCACGCCATCAACCTCAATATCATCAAGGTAAAGGGTAGAAGTGACCTCTTCCTACGCCTCGAAATCATCAAGAAGGTCAACCTCACCATCTCACTGCTCATCACCGCTCCCATCAGCATCGAGGCCATGTGTATCGCGGGTATCATCACCTCCTTTATCGCACTCTTCCTCAATACCTACTACACTGGAAAACTCTACAACTACGGCATACGCAAGCAGTGGCGTGACTTTATGCCCTACTGCGCAGTCGCGCTGCTAGCAGGAGCGCCCGGATTCCTCCTCAGCCAATTCTGCGACTGGCCGAGCTATGTGCTCATCACCATCGGGGGCAGCCTGTCGGCCGCCCTCTACTTTGGCTATTTCTACATGCGCAAGGACGCAGCCCTCATGGAGATCATTCACACCTTCGCCGAAAGAGGTGTGTTTACTAAGCTCCAACGCCTCGCCTTCTGGAGAAAAAAGAAATGAGAGCCACGGCCTCAGCCGTGACTCTCAATAAAATAAATAAACTTACCTCCTGCTAAGCACGGCGCGCCAGATACCAATCGATGGTCTTGACGATCCCCGTGTCAAAGTTCTCATCCGCGCGCCATCCCAGCTCCGTCTCCAGCTTCGTAGCATCAATCGCGTAGCGCAGATCATGCCCCGGTCTATCGGTGACAAAGCTAATGAGCTCCGCATAGGACGCTCCGCCCTCACGCGGACGCTTCTCATCGAGAATCGCGCAGATCGTCTGCACAATCTGCATATTCGTACGCTCATTGCGCCCGCCTACATTGTAGGTCTCGCCTGAGACGCCCTTGTGATAGACCAGATCAATCGCCTTGCAGTGATCGAGCGCATAGAGCCAATCGCGTACATTCTCCCCCTTGCCATAGATGGGGATTGGCTCGCCCGCGAGGCACTTTCGGATGATGGTAGGGATGAGTTTTTCATCGTGCTGCTTGGGACCGTAGTTGTTCGAGCAATTCGACGTCGTCACATCCATGCCGTAGGTATGATGATAGGCGCGCACGAGGAAATCCGAGCTCGCCTTGCTCGCCGAGTAAGGGCTATTGGGTGCATAAGGTGTCGTCTCCTCGAACAGCCCCGTTACCCCCAGCGTCCCGTACACCTCATCAGTGGAGATATGGTGAAAGCGGCAGTCTTCATAGCCCTCTTTATAATGCTGCGGCGCGAGCATCCAATGACGCCTCGCCGCCTCTAGCAGGGCAAAGGTGCCCACGATATTCGTCTCGATGAAGGCCGCAGGCCCCGAGATCGAGTTGTCCACATGACTCTCCGCCGCAAAGTGGATCACGCCCCGTATGTCATGCGATGCAAAGAGTTCATCAAGCAGAGCCTGATCACAAATACTGCCGTGGACAAAGGAATAATTCTCCATTGCCTCACACTCAGCGAGATTATCCAGATTGCCCGCATAGCTCAGCACATCGAGATTGATGATATGATACTGCGGGTGCGTGTCGCAGAAATAGGGAACAAAGTTCGCCCCGATGAAGCCAGCACCTCCCGTTACTAGAATAGATTTTTTCATCACTTAGCTTAAGATTTTTCGTTGAGTAGTTTCTCCAAATAGCCCCTGTAGTCACTCTGAGGCAGCTGCTCAATGACAGCTGCGAGCTGCGCCTGATCAATATAGCCACAGCGATACGCCACCTCCTCAATGCAGGCGAGCTTGAGCCCCTGACGCTTCTCAATGATCTGGACGAATTGACTCGAATCCATCAGCGAATCGGGAGTCCCCGCATCCAGCCATGCATTGCCACGCCCCATGGGCATCACATTCATACGCCCCTCACGCAGGTAGACATTATTGAGATCTGTGATCTCGTACTCACCGCGCGCCGAGGGCGTGAGCGCACGTGTCTTCTCCACCACATCATTGGGGTAGAAATAGAGTCCCACAGACACATAGTTCGACTTCGGTGCAGCAGGCTTTTCTTCAATCGAAATCACCCGACGCTCATCATCGAACTCCACCACACCGAATCGCTCAGGATCCGACACATGATAGGCAAATATCGTCGCATTCTGCCCCTGACTCTTCTCCACCGCATGGCGGAAGTCACCCATCTGCATGCTCATATAGAAAATGTTGTCCCCAAGGATAAGCGCCACCTCATCATCGCCAATGAAATCCGCCCCCAGTGTGAAGGCCTGCGGGATGCCCTCAGGGCGCTCTTGGACAGCATAGCTGAGCTTGATCCCCAGCTGACGCCCATCACCGAGTAGACGCTCAATATTGGGCGTATCCTGCGGGGTTGAGATAATGAGAATATCACGGATACCAAAGAGCATCAGTGTAGAAAGCGGATAATAAATCATCGGCTTGTCATAAACAGGCAGCAGCTGCTTTGACGTTGTCTTTGTAAGCGGATAGAGGCGGCTCCCCGAGCCACCCGCGAGTAGGATACCTTTCATGAGAATGTGATTACTTCTGTTCCTTATACTCTCTTTGTGCGGCTAAGTCAAGATCCTTCCAGATCCTATCCTCACCTGCTAGATGCGCAGCAATGCCGCAGCTGAGTGGAATCAAGCGGCAAATAGAACACTGAGAATCTCTACAGGGGGCTTCTCGTTATTCTAAATATGCTGATCGGAAAACTCATTCATCCAGAAACTTTCTGCAGCTTTCTCTCAGGCGTTCAGAATCTACAACTAGATGGTACTCGACTGCACTTGTTTTGTCCAATCGATAAACAGAGAGGCGATCAGTCAGCTTCTTTTCATGTACGAGTTTTAGATGTCGCCCAAATTGTTTATGCTCATAAGCAATCACGCGCTTGACGCGATTTCCAAGCCAAGACGCAAACAGCTCAGGCTGCTCTGATTCTTGATCTATTTGTGCAATAATGAACCGAGCATGATCCAAATAAGGTATATCGCGATCCGAGGTGATACCATGAGAGCGAATGAATTGCTCGTAGGCAGGAGAGGCGGCGTGCCACTCGATATAGGGTAAGAAATTGCTAATCTTGTGAATGTGCGCTTTCCACAACACATGCGTAGGTAGTGCAAAATAGCGCCATTCAATAAACCCAGTGAAATAGAGCAATTCTGGGTGCCTCGCACACTCCTCTACAATGGCATCATGCGTATCTTGATCATAATAGGAAGCCTTGGCAAAGGAGATGAGAGGTGCTGTGCCCGCGGGATAATTCGCAGGATAGCGCTGAAGAACTGACTCTTTGAAAAGAATAGCCATACCGACTAGGAAAAAGAGCATAAGTTTAAGTTTTAGTCGATAGGTAGGCTCCTTTTGATGAAGTTTATTGGGTAAATAAGCTAAGATAAGAATCAGTGACACATACCACAGCCCCGACATCACGCCTGGAACGAGTCTACCCCGTAGAGCACAGATACAGAAGAGCAGTAGCATCATCCCCCATAGGCTCAGGATGCGCCATCGCGTAGACCACCGCATAGGCAAGCACAGCAAGATCAGGGGTATATAGATATAGATAGGGATCTTGGCCAGGCTCGCTTTAAAATGCCCCGAAGAGAGAAGAAGTCTACGCTTGATCTGATAGAGATAATACTTATCGTAAAGCTGCCCAGATTTTCTGATCCTGCCGAGATCTTGCCACCAGTCGATGGAATGTCTCTGAGTACTAATGAGCGTCATGTTACTAACAAGTTCACGATCCAAGGATGAGAAACCTTGATCTAGATAGGCTTTTTCTTTTGCATCAATATCTTGCGGATTTGTAAAATCAGGGTAATCGCAAAATGAAACGCGCGCTTGGTGGATCTCAAGCAGAGACGCCTCTGGATTCCCCCAAAGGGGGGCTATAGAGAGCTTGATCTGAGCCTGATGCATCCCTATGATACCCAGAATAACCACCATGATATAAGGTAGAAATCGACGGTTCTTTTGGATAAACTCCCAAAAGCACACCACGATCAGGAAAGGGAGCACGCCCAGTGAGCTATCAAAACGAATCATCGCCGCCAGCAGTATAAAAGCTACGAACAACACTGACGCAAGCCCACGGCGCTCGCGCGTGCTATGAATCAGGCACAGTGTACCAACTGCCATTGCAATTAAACTCACACTTGTAAACGCGATCAAGAGAAAGGGTAGTGATATCAAATACAACACCACAAACCAAGCAAAATAGTGCAGAGCGCAAGGTTTCAGCTCTGTTTGGATGCATGTCTTTGCTATCAGATAAAGGCATGCGCCATTCACAATCAAAATGAACAAGCTATAAATATCAAAAGGTAACCCCCATGACGATAGATAAGCCCAGACATATCCCAAGTAGACAAAGGGATAGATCATCTGAGCAGTAGGCTCTCCCCAATTTAATGATAAGCTGTAGAATATCTGATCGATGCTGGGAAAATTCGGCTGAAAAATCAACAGACACAAGGCATAAAGAACGACTGCCGTCCATGCCGCATGTCTGAAGAAGATCTGATGAATCAAAGATCTCATATTTCTAGCGTTCAATCGTGTATAATTGGGGATAGGGAGATGCTACAATGCGGTAGCCATCTCGTGCAGCGCCTTGGCAGATGTCATTAATCTTCTGCTCATCTTTGCACCAGAGAAGATTGAGGCGATACTGTTCGATAAATCTACCATAGTCATTGATCGTCGCCATCGAAGAGGGCACCTGCATGATGACGAGTCCCGATTGACTCGCAAAGCGCGCGGCATAGACTGGCTTTTGTTGTAAATAATCACGAATATTAAATAAAATGCGCGAATCCGATCCGTGATTTTTAACAATATAATCACGCAAAGCGCGCTCTTCATCTGTCATCGTTTCCAACTGCAGCGATAGGGGAGCAGGCAGCGAGCGAAGCTTCCTATACTCACTCTTCACGCTCACCCAATCAGCTTGCCCCATCCAGATGGGCGCAAGTACGCACACAGCGACGATTACTGATACGCGACTCAACCGATTATGCTTCAGACTAGTAGCGACGATGATGGCAGAAAGCAAGCACATCACAGCAAACATAGGGATATAATAGCGCTCATTGTTGCGATAGCCGACCAAAAAGAGTAACGGTAGGTATGCCAAGCACATAAAAACAACTATTCCCCCGGCATAGTGAAACGCGCGAGGCAGCTTCGAGGCACACTTGCACATCAGCAGACAAGCAGCGAGCAGGGGGAGTAGAAGAAGAATGAGATTCTGTTTAATAAATTGAAGCAACTCCAACGCCATGCCTTTGGCGATGTTTGTTTTGACCATCACCCACTCATAGGGATGGGTGAACAGCGTCTGAATCACCTCCTTATCTGGGAAATAGCTCCCTGGGCTCATCGTCGCAACAGACCAAATGCGACGGCTATTGTCCATGACAAAAGGATGGTTGAAATGGGATAATGAATAGCAAATCCAAGGACTCACGCAGCAAAGAAAAGCTACAATCGCCGCAGCAAAGGGTAGCACATCACGCCTGAAGAGGCAATAGAACCCCCACAGCATTAATCCCATGAGACTAAAGGTCAAAAAATCAAATCTCATCATACACCCCAAGCCGAGCAATCCCCCCAGAAGCAGAGCGCGCCCGTTCACCCCCTGCCTATTGTCCAAGGCCCGCACAAATCCCTCAGAGGAAACGAGAGAAAAACACGCTAGGATGAAAAGCAGCGAAAATATCGTCGTGCCCCCCCCCTCCAATTCACCCCGCATCCCCGGCATGGTAAAGATCAGTAAGCTAAATAATCCCCACTTCTCCCCTTGTCCAAAACGCTGACTAATCTGACGCACCAGGAGGCTAGTAACAAAAAATGCCCCATAGTTAATCAGCACAAAGCCCCTAAGTCCCATGTTGGTCAGAGCATCCAAAAGCGCGAACAAAGCAGGATAGCCAGGAGGAAACCCTGTACTATACTCGCTGAAATACTCCGCTTGCCTGATTAGATTCATCTTATAAAACGCATCCGAGCCAAAACTGCGCGACAGATCATAGAGCTGCCAGATATCATAATAGGGTGCAGGCGCATGAAGACGCGCGATAAAAATCCCCCAGATATAAGAGAGCACCCCAATATTGACTATCCGCCAAAGAGATGGAGTAGTCTTTGTAAGCAAGCTCGAGATGATCAGCGATGCTGGCAAACAAAGCATATAGGCAATGACAAGGTAGAAAGAAGGCAGCATGCTACAGCAGACGGGAAGTAAAAAGGGCAAATAACACGCCTCATCACGCAGCCTTACTGAGCGCCCACCCAAGCCAAACACCCAGCATATCAACGCATATACAACGGCTAGCAAGAGCGAAAACCCCAAGAAATAGATACCCTCCGGCGAAGCTGTCCTAGGATCAATAAATAGCTGAGGAATAAACAATGAGCTCAGACACGAAAGGCGAAAGATATGACGCATGGGGAGAGTATTAATTGGTTCACGAAGCTTGCACCACACAATGACACACACAGAAGGACGGTCCAGTAGAGGGAAAAGCTTAAGCTTATATTATACAGATGACTCTTTGTTGAGCAAGCCTTAATTCACCCTAGCAGGATTTCAATAGTCGCAATTCTGAAATCATCCTAGCATGATTTCACTCGCTTCCAGCCGCTATTAAAGCTTGACTCTTGGGCTGAATGTGCTAAGCTCCAAACGGAGCTTCGTAGGTGCAAAGAAAAGTAGGTCTCTAAACTACCAGTCCCAGTGCAGATTGCATTGCATACGAACGCGACTCCCTATCAGAAGCGACTGATGAGGCGGTGAGAAAGCCAGATCATAGATACTGGATGATTTATCGCGATAAATACTCCACAAAAAACTTCACTAAGAATCTAATGCAAAAAAAGCAAGAGAAAATTCTCATCTTAGGCGGCAGCTATTTTCAACTGCCTGTGATCAAGTATGCCAAATCACAAGGCTACCAAGTCATCACATGTGATTATCTGCCTGAGAATATAGGACACAAGTTCGCTGACCACTATTACAATGTGAGCACGACTGACAAAGAAGCTGTACTAACCCTAGCTAAGGAGCTAGAAATTGACGGCATTCTCTGCTTTGCATCAGATCCAGCAGTGACAACAGCAGCCTACGTTGCTGAGCAACTGGGACTACCTGGTAATACCTTAGAAAATATTACCAAGCTTGCAGAAAAAGATGTGTGGCGTCAATTTTTGAAAGAAAATGACTTTCTAGTACCACGGGTTCAACAGCTACTCTCAACTGACGACTTCATCGACAAAGACTGGAATTACCCCCTAATGGTCAAGCCCGTTGATGCATCTGGAAGCAAAGGCGTGAGTAAAATCTATGCAGCAGATGAAGTAGCAGCAGCCTTTGAGTACGCCTTAGGCTTCTCTAGAGCGAAACGCGTCATTGTCGAAGAGTTTATCGAAAAAGTCGGCTATCAGGTTGGAGGTGACGGATTCTATGGAGAGGACAAGCTTGACTTCCTTTGCATGGGCGAGCAGGTCTTTGATGAGAAAAGCAATAATCCTTTTGTCCCTTGTGGTCTCAAAGTACCAGCACGAATGCCACAACAACAAGCGCAAGAAATTCACAACCAACTAGAGCGAGCTATACGACTTTCTGGTCTTCGCAACATCGCCTTCAATCTTGAAGTTATCATTGATAAGCTAGGTCGCATACACTTACTCGAGATCGGTCCCCGAAATGGGGGCAATTGTATCCCCGAGGTCATTTATAACCATACACACTTTGATATGCATGCACTGGCTGTGGAGAAAGCTCTCGGGCATGACTATCCCATCATCGAAGACGCTCGCCCTGGCTGCAAAGCCGACTACGTCATTCATAGCCATAAATCAGGACTATTTCAAGGAATACAAATTAGAGAGGATGCTCCTGGAACAATTTTATCGCAATACATCATGCGCGAAGTAGGTGAAGAGATTCACCCATTTAATGGCTCGCACCACACGATAGGCTGGCTGCTGATGCATTTTGACACGCATGAGCAAATGGATCTCTTTTTCGAAAAACACGACGAATACGTCGAAATAGTACTCATCGATAGTTAATAGCTGGCAATGAGTATTCCGAAAGAAATAGGCGGCTACTTTGAGCTCGAGTGTGCTAGTTTCCCCATCTTACACGATGGGAAAGCTCTATTTGTCAATAGTGCTCGCAACGCTCTGCGCCTTATTATTCGAGAGAATAAGATCTCTCATATTTATTTGCCATTCTACACCTGCCCCGTCGTCTGGCAGGCAGCTATAAGCGAGGGCTGCCAAATCACTGGCTACGATATAGATGAGAACTTCTATCCGCTAGAGTCATTCCCCATCGATGCATTCATTCTCTACACTGATTACTTTGGCATTTGTCATCGTCAGGTCGAACAACTTAGTGTGCGCTACCCGAGACTCATCGTCGATAGTGCGCAAGCATTCTATGCAGGTGCGCGCGGGTGGGCTAGCTTTAATAGCCCCCGGAAGTTTTTTGGACTCCCCGATGGAGGGATGCTCTTTACGCGCCACCCCATCTCAGCTTTAGAGCAAGATATGGACTCATACACTCGCTGCGCGCATCTCCTCAAGCGACGCGACCTCGGCGCGAATGCCGCCTACAAAGACTTCAAAGGAGCAGATGCACAGCTGGTTCACGCACATCCTGCCTACATGTCACAGCTCACTCACAATTTGCTAAAGAATATCGACTATAAAGCAGCAGCACTCAGACGGTGCAAAAATTTTCTTTTTATTCATCAGCATCTTGCGCCTGCCAACCAGTTCGATATCGAACTACACAGCAAAGAGGTACCGATGGTATACCCCTTCTGGACAGACGATCTAAGTCTACGCCAAAAGCTCATCAGTCAGCAAATATACATCCCTAGCTACTGGCCTATCAATGAGAAGTCAGCCTGCATGGGCACGCAGGCAGCGCAAGACATGTGCCTACATATCATACCTATTCCTATCGACCAAAGGTATGATGTATCTCATATGCAATCTATTCTTTCGCACATAAAAACATAACATTAACAATGATCGATATCAAGTTCGACGTAAAGCTTCACTCCCATCAAATCACAAACGGAGTACCGGAAAATCTTTCCATCTCACAGAAAACTTAAATTCGGGATTAAAGCATTACAGAAAATTCTCTTCTCTTTAAAGAAATAACAATCTCGAGCGCTCTAGAAAATCGCACAAACCTACAGCTTATACATCCCTTTAACATCAGCATAGTCATCATCGGTAATTGAGTACAAACATTGATTAATATGCTGACCATTTTTGTACAAACTTTTTCTCAGAATACCCTCTAATCTGAATCCAGCCTTTTCAGAGACTCTGCGCATCGCCATATGAGTCTCTTGACAGAGGCTGATACAGCGCACCATACGCAGTTCCTCAAATACATATTTGACAGATAAAAGAAGGGCTTGTAACCCCAATCCTTTTCCCGATTGCTCACGTGCAAGTTTTATACCGCTCCAGAAACAAGTCCCATTTCTATAGTCAATATCAGATATAGAAACATAACCGATGATATCATCTGAGTTCAATAATGTGATAGCTACATATATAGTCGTCTGACTATCACCTAAAATAATGTCATGAACCCATTTACGCTCACGCTCGAGTGAGACAAAACGTTTATGACCACCTATAAGAGATTCTCGCTCTTCATCGTCTCTAAGCATATTGATGAATACTTCATCTCCTATCTCAAAAGCACGAAACTTAATTTTTATGTCCATGGTTAATAATGTCTATGATAAACTGTACAAGATCCTCTGTGAAGACCACATAATAGCAGATTTAATATTTATTACAATCTTATTATCTATCATGAGCGCAATTCCCGAAGAAATGATATAATAACTATTTATCTTGCAGTTCGTTTGATACAATGCTACAATCATTCATGAAATTTACCAATATACATAAATACTTAATTATCAAAATCACACTACAGTCGAATATAATTCATAAATCACGACCGTATTCTACGGCATATTATTCACTTTCTCTCCATGATTCCATATCCTTGCCCACCCGTTGTCACTATACTCTGTCTCTCATATAATCACGAGAGGTTCCTAAGACAATGTCTCGATGGCTTCGTTATGCAAAAAGTCAACTTCCCTGTAGAAGTCATCATACATGACGATGCCTCTACTGACAATAGTCAAGCTATTATCAAAGAATATATACATAAATATCCAGAATTTCAATGGGTACCGATCCTTCAAACGGAAAACCAATATAGTCAGGGCAATTCAGTTGTCGCATTATCTGTTAAATACGCAAGAGGCAAGTATTTTGCACCCTGCGAGGGGGACGACTACTGGACAGATCCCTACAAGCTCCAAAAGCAGGTCGACTTCCTTGAGGCGAACCCTGATGTCAGCATCTGCCATCACGCGGCACGGATGACATGGGAGGGAGGAGAGCATGCTGACGAGATCTATCCTCGTGATCTAGTAGAGCAGTCTCAAGTAGAGTCCACCGCCGAACAAATAGCTCGCGGTCGTTGGCTGGTGACGAGCTCGGTCGTATTTCGCTGGTGTTTTAATCGGAGTGACTTCAAATTTGAAGAGCATTTCCCGACAAATATTTTCTCTGGTGATACTATGCTCTTCCTGATGCATGCGATGCGCGGGCGTTGCATGCAAATACCAGGCATCATGTCCGTGTACCGACGTCACGCTGGCGGAGTCACGCATCAACGTGATAATCGAGAAGATGCTTTCTATGTGAAACACGGCTTACGAATGATTAACAATTTTGTACAAATGCAGAATATAACTGGCTTAAATTTTGATTATGAACGAGTCGAGATGATAAAAAACTGCATGTTTGCCTGCTTTGTATTATGCGATACAGATATTCTGCAGCAAATAAAAGAACTCTACCCTAACGAGTATAAACAGGTGGCAAAAGAATACCGTATCAAATATCGACACGATAGCGAACGACAGTGGCAGCAGTTACTACGAACAACCCCAACACTCAAATTTCTCAAGTCAAAGCTACTACATCTATTCTCACGCTGCGTACGTACTCATAATGCATCCTAATATGCGCTCTTTTTGAGATCAGTATAACCGTGCTTTTCTTCTGGATTTACTCCTTCTCTCAGTTTGACGATTATTGCATATAAAATCATTACTTGATCAATAGATAATGGTATTGATGTTGTATGCGCACTTGCTTAGCGTAAGCTAGCCAAGTATGCACCGTGCCCAAAGCGCAGCAAATGGTTGACGACGAGTTTCAGCGCTCTGATACTATCTCTGTGAGAGCATTATCGCTTCTCGCTATGCAGGAATGGTCGAGAAGCGAGGGCACGCGAAATAAAGGACACTTCTTTTTTCTCAAAACTGCCTTGTGGCGCGAATTTTCCGATTCACTTATTTAGAATATCAATATTTAGAACTTCTCTAAATATAACATCTATACGAGGCATCGCAGAGATAATTTACTCCATTAGTGCCACCCAAAATAATAAGAGAGTCAGCTTCTCGTGAGAAAATATCAATTCACCTCTATCATGCAGCGACTCCGACGCTGCTCACTCTATCCTAAACAAGCATTAGTATACTGCGAAACTTACTACATACGAAGAGGATGTAACACTTTACTAAAATAGCGACTTTGACTCGCAGAGGCGTGATTTTTTGGAACTCACGCATGGCATTGGACATAGCAATCTCGAGCTCGGGTCTTAAGACTCCGCAGCTATGCATCCATGTGATGATAGCGCGGCGCTCGTGAGCTACACGCTGATAGAGCCCTATCTGCCACGCGTGACGCCTTGAATTTGGCAGCTTATTGAGCTTTTTCATGAGGGGGATATAGAGCGTGATGTGATTCGTGTAGTGCTCAAGCGGTCTTTGAAACTTTGTCGCCTCTCCTACAGCGGAGTCAGTACGCTGTAGGTACTCATAGAGTGGCTCTATCAGGCAGTAGAACCTATCCACGTAATAGGCATAATTAAGAAAAAAGCACAGATCCTCATTCAGCGGCACACCGGGGGGGAAATGGATATTATTCTTTCGAATGATATCGAGATCATAGACCTTATTCACACCACAGGCATGCATGCGAGCGATAATGTCGGCACTTATTTCACGCTCATGGTTTTGCTTATTCTCTACCCCCGAATACACTCCCATGTCACGGGCACAACAGCCAGCATCCTCATAGGTCTTCTCCAAGCCAAAGCAGAGCATACAATCGGGATGAGATTCGAGAGCCTCTAGCATCTTCTCAAGTGCCGTAGCTTTGTAGGTATCGTCTGCGTCGAGGAGGATAACGTAGCGCCCGCGGGCATGTGATATTGCAGTATTGCGAGCGACGGAGACGCCCGCATTTGCCTGTTCATAGACGCGTATACGCGCATCTCTCTGCGCCCACATCTCTAGCTGCTCCTGGGTATTATCACTTGAGCCATCATTCACACAGATAGCCTCCCAGCGACATTCCGTCTGCGCTTGCAATGATGACAAACTACGGGATAGAAAGGACGCACCATTGTACACAGGTATCACCACGGAGAATATCACATCTCCTCTGCTCATCTGATTCATAGGTAAAACTCTAGCTCAGGTTGTTAGCGACTGGGGGAATTCCAGTTAAAAAAGCGCGCTACACGCTGGAGCGCGGACTCAGGCAGACAGGCTACGAGCCTCCACCAGAGGGGGTAGTAGAAGGGGATGTAGGTAGCTGCGATCATATTGATCATGATGAACTTCATAGCCATCGAGTTCGTCACGCGTATACCGTGATGCATACGATGGGGCAGGTAGGGGATATGGTGCTTCCAAGGGGAGCTCAGCCAGAGACTGTAAAATCCCTCATAGCCACAACGCGGGGCAAAGAGGACAAAGGGCTTGCTACTGGAGGCGAAGTGGATGATAGAGGGGCTATCAGCAGCCTCGCGCAACTCTGCGCTATCTGAGAGCATCCGCGGGTGTGCCACCACCTCTGTGGCGCGATCTGTGTAATAGGCATAGAGATGAGGAATGACACAGTAGCGCTGGGGGAGAGTCATGATCTGCCCCTGGCAGAGGCCATTCATAATATCTTGGTCAGGGTAGGCTAGCTGATTTCCCGCGCGCTTCGCCTGCTCGAGCACACGCTGAGTGAGCCGCGCCTCCCTGCAAGCGGGGAGATTAAAGAGGATGAATCCCGAATAGCAATAGATAGACGCGTCCTCCGGGAGGTCAAAATAGCGAGCCCAGCGTGAGTAGTTCTCTGAGAATTGTTGATTCCACACAGGCGCGAGCTCTTGGACTGCTCCGAGCAGATGCGCCCCCATATCGAGATCATAGAGCTCGGCGAGATCGCGGCAGATCATGACATCGGAGTCAGAGTAGATCACTCGCTCCACCTCATCGGGCAAGAGCTCTGGGAGCAAGAAACGGGCAAAGGCAGCGCTGGGGAAGTAATCCGTCGTGGACACATCCTGCAATGCTTGACCCACATCGTGGTAGCTGCACCGATGCCCCCCAGCCACACAGAGCTCACGGATCTGGGCGGTGACAGACGCATCGACATCAATACCTAGTATATGGAGATGATAGCGGCTCGCCGACTCCGCCGCACGGATGAGTGAGAGGCTCGCGAGCGCAAGTGGGATAGAAAAGTTCCTATCCGCGGAGAAGGCGATGTGCCAGTAGGCTGGGGGCGGGGTCTCACTCATGAGCAAAGAATAGAATTTATTACAGTTTTGCATACGCCTCTGCCCATTGAGACACACAGATGTCAGGCTAGATGGTAAGCTGACATCACGATACTAAGCAAGGGAGAAGACGTGTAGAAACTATATAATCAACGCGGGCGCGGATCAAGCAAAATCTGGCACATCAGGCACGGAGATGTGCGAAACTTTGCTTTTCGCTTGCATCAGCAGATGAAAGGCATTACCATCAATCATAAAGAAGAATCCTCATCACAGCTCAGCTCCTTCCCATGCCTCCTCTCCCACGCCTCCCGCTCGCCGTCCTCCTCCTCGCATTCCTCGCCCTGCTCGCCTATGTCCTACATCCCCTCTACACGCAGGATAGACACATCCCAGCAGCCCCCATCAGCCTCATCCCCCCACAGACTATCGGGCTAGATCCATGCACCCAGCGCACCTACATCCTACCACTCGACACCATCACGCCCCAGCCCGATGAGCTAGCAGATGCGCTAGAAGAAGAGCTCCCCCCATCTCGCCTCCCCGCTGAGGCACTACGCGGAGAGATACACATACGCCTCACCGCCACGGAGCAGGGTGACATACGCGTCAGCGCTGATACTGAGCAGCTCCAGCTGCATGAGCAGGCGACGCTCACGCCTCCGCGCCTCCTTGTCCGCAGCGAGCTCGCGGAGGATGAGTGGGGAGAGGATATCGTGGAGGATGTGCAGGGTGGCGATGCCCTACTCTCCTTTAGCCTCCATCTCGATATCGACGTCGAGGAGATCCTCTTTCGCCACCATGAGCTACAGGCGCACTATGTTCTGACCCTTGATCTCGCATCCCAGCAGCTCTACGTCGAATACCCTGACGGCAGTCTCTCTCCAGCCTTAGAACGCTGTGATGATTGAACAAAAACAAGCAAGAGCGAAAAAATCATTCAAAAGCCCTCACATTTGTATTGACTTGTGAGACACTCTGTGCTAATCTCTCCTCCAGAGATTACTTGTGAGTTCGCGCCCCCCCCTCTCTAGCTTTGCTAGAATTGAACCGCAAGTAGTCTCTTTTCTTTTCCTTCTCCCTACACGTCCTCGAATCTACTGATAAGCGGACAGCTCGCTGTACTAGCAGTATAATAAAACGACCACGGACAGAGCAATGAGAACTCCGTGATCCCATTTCCTTGCACCGACGCGCATCGGTGCGCAAAAAAGAAGTACGGACAAAAGTTCGCCTTGATTTATTAATCAAGAAAGAATAGAATAGATGCGCATATAATCATAACGACTATGAACACGACTGACAAAGTATTATTCTTCGACACCACCTTACGCGATGGTGAACAATGTCCTGGAGCCTCTATGAATCTCCGCCAAAAGCTCGAAGTCGCCCGTCAGCTCGAAAAGCTCAACATCGACATCATCGAGGCTGGCTTCCCCTGCATCTCGGATGGCGACTTTGAAGCGGTGCACACCATCGCCAGCACGGTAAAGGCATGCCGCATCGCGGGTCTCGCCCGCTGCGTGGAGAATGACATCCGCCGCTGCGCGGAGGCCGTCGCTCCAGCTGGAGATCGCGCACGCATCCACACCTTCCTCGCGACCAGCCCGCTGCACCGCGAGTACAAGCTCAAGAAGAGCAAGGAAGAGATCATCGAGATGGCAGTCGCAGGCGTATCGCTCGCCGCGAGCCTCGTCCCCGATGTAGAGTTCTCCGCGGAGGACGCGAGTCGCACGGAGCTCGACTACCTCGCACAGGTCGTCGAGGCGGTCATCGCCGCCGGAGCGACGACGGTGAATATCCCCGACACGGTCGGCTTCACCACGCCCGATGAGTACTACAACATCATCGACTATCTCAAGAAGAATGTCGCCAACATCGACCAAGCCATCCTCTCCGTCCACTGCCACAACGACATCGGTCTCGCCGTTGCGAACTCACTCGCCGCCGTCCGCGCGGGGGCGCGTCAGGTCGAGGGCACGATCAATGGTATCGGCGAGCGCGCCGGCAATGCCGCCATCGAGGAGATCGCCATGGCACTCGCCACGCGCCCCGAGGCGCTCGGATTCAGCGCAGGGGAGAAGCCCTTCAACCTCGTCACGCAGGAGATCGTCGCCACGAGCCGCGTCGTCGCCCGCGCCAGCGGTCTGCACGTGCAGCGCTCCAAGGCTATCGTGGGTGAGAACGCCTTTGCCCACAGCTCAGGCATCCACCAGCACGGCATCTTGGCAAAGCGCGAGACCTATGAAGTCATCGACCCCGCCGACGTCGGCTGGGGTGAGACCGAGCTGCCCCTGACCAAGCACTCAGGACGCGCCGCCGTCAAGGCTCGCCTCGAAAAGCTCAACCAGAACCTCACCGATGAAGAAATCGGCGCGGTCTTCGAACGCTTCAAAAAGATAGGCGATAACAAGAAATTCGTCTACGACGACGACCTCATCGCGCTCGTCGGCGACTCGCTGGACTCAGAAGATGGCACCTGGAGGCTGCTCGACATCCAGTTCCTCTCCACCAGTGAGGGCGACGAGCATGCCACGGCCAATGCCACCGCCACCGTCGTGCTGGAAAAAGGCAGCGAGCGCATCGTCAAGAGCGCCCATGGCAACGGACCGGTGAACGCCAGCTGCAACGCCATTGATCTCGCCACCAAGTGCAAGGGCAACTTCGTCGACTTCAACGTCAACGCGAACACGGCAAACCGCGATGCCTTCGGCTACGCCAGCGTCACCGTCCTCTTCCCCGAGACCCCCGAGGAGAAGCCCGTCGTGGGCAAGAGCTCATCCACCGACATCGTCACCGCCTCCGCCCGCGCGTATCTCAATGCGGTGAATCGCCACCTCGCCTTCATCGAGCTCCAGCGCCAGCAGGATAAATAATCTATACGCTCACCCCCCTTCCATCACGCTCCCCGATGTCACAGCATAGGGAGCGTGTGTTTTTATCCCCTCACTCCCCTCACTCCCCTACCCTCATTCATCTTTTTTCTTCTATTTTCTTCTTATGAGCAAGATACGCCTCATCGTCGGCCTTGGCAACCCAGGTGCCCAATACCGCAGCACGCGCCACAACGTCGGATTCATGGTACTCGACCGCATCGCCTCTAGGCTAGCAGCAGTCTGGAAAATGGACAAGGCGCGCAAAGCCGAGCTCGCCGCAGGTCCCAACGTACTCCTCGTCAAGCCCCAAACCTACATGAATGAATCGGGCCTCAGCGTGGGACCTCTCATGCGCTACTTCAAATTCGAGCCCGAGCAGGTGCTAGTCATCTACGATGATATCGCCTTCCCCACTGGTACGATCAAGCTACGCACGGCTGGCTCGGCAGGTGGGCAGAATGGGGTGAAAAGCCTCATCGCCCACATGGGCAGCGACCGCTTCCCCCGCATCCGCGTCGGCATCGGAGCTCCAGGTGGCAAGAACATGACCAGCCACGTCCTCGGCGGCTTTGCCCCGGACGAGCAGGACGCCTTGCAACTCGCGCTCGAGCAGGCCTGCCTCGCGAGCCTCTGCGCGCTCCAGCAGGATTTCAACACAGCGGCGAACTTGTACAACCCCAAGAAAGAGAAAAAAGAGAAAAAGCGAAATATAAGCCCTAAAGAATCAGAAGGAGGCGAAAAGAGCCAAAATGCCCAAAATACCCAAGACCCTTCTGAAGAAAAGCGCGGCGAGTAGCCTGACGCAAAGGCAGCCCCCTCGTAGCTAGCTCCTCATAGTCAAGCTACGCTCATCAAGTTAAGAAACAGACTAAGAATGAGATACAATAGAGCAAAATAAAAAACTTGCTGTTAGCGTACTATTTGTGATACAAGTTGTTAGCACCATTAATTATTCCATGTCTGACGCCACCTCATACGCCATCTACGAAGCCGCGCTCGGCACACTCAAGCTCGACTACGAAGGCGATGCCATCACGGGTATCACCTTCTTTGACCCCTTTTGCCTCGAGCACTATGAGCTGAGCCGCGGTAGCGTGCAAACCTCATTCACCGATGGAGTGGCGCAGCAGCTTGAGGAGTACTTCGCCGCGCAGAGACGCAGCTTTGACTTCCCCCTCTTGTTGAAAGGGACAGAGTTTCAGAGAAAAGTCTGGCAAGCACTACTTGAGATCCCCTATGGAGAGACACGCAGCTACCAGGAGATCGCGGAGGCTATCGGCTGCCCCAAGGCTCTGCGCTCTGTGGGCTCGGCGAATCGTGCGAATCCCCTACCCATCGTCATCCCCTGTCACCGTGTCATCACGAAGGGGGGCGCACTAGGCAGCTACGCGCTAGGCGCGCAGCTCAAGGAGAATCTACTCGCCTTAGAATTCCACAGCTGCGCACGCTGCCCCTCATGCGAGAGTGGACGCGCGCAATAAGAAAACGACACACGAGAGACGCCCTCAGTCATCCTTCTGCTCTGAGCGATCACGCCTCAGTAGCAAGACCGCCGCGCGCTCACGCAGCCTACGATCTGACGGAGCGCGACTGCTAGCTGAGCCCCATTGGACATACAAGGCGATGCCCGCCATCAGCACGGCAAGCAGAGCAGGCCCGAGGCTATCATGCGCGCGACCTACGTGCACCATATAAAAGCACCACCCTAGGCAGCCGAGGGGGATGAGCCAGAGAGCGAGTAGGAAGACGCGCAGCGGCCACTGGGTACGATGTGCCTGCTCACGCTGCTGGCGAAAGCGCATGTAGCGCGCGCGCCGCACAGCTGCCGGTGCCTCATGGTAGCCCTTTGGGGGAGCGATATCATGGTCATTGATCATCCCCTTAGCATAGCAGCAGAAGGGCAACGCGTCAAGAAACATCCCTAGCCACGCTGCGCGCCACATCACACAGCCTCCACCGCAGCAGCAGAGCCACAGCGCCGGCGCGTGTGTGAGGGGGGAGCGAGGCGGCAGAACTAGGGAGTGAGCTCGAATGGCTCCGAGCGGTAGTTCTGCTTATTACTCTGCTCGACGGCCGCATCGCGCGCGACTGATGCCCCCCTTCGAGCAGGGCGTAGGGGATTTTTGTGAGACTACAGAGGATGTGCCCACTCTTGAGCTCATAATAGATGACGTCATACCAGAGATCATTTGGCTGCTGCGGGTCAGGCAGATAGCGCCCGCCCCACGCACGCAGGATGTGCTGCTTGGAGAGAGGGGGTAGGCCTCTGGAGCGGTAGTTCGGCGATGTGCTCAATGTGAGCAGCTCGAGGTCATTCCAAGGCAGCTGCTCGAGGGAGAGAGGGGCGAATGCTCGCTGGGGAAGCCAAGCCGTGCCCTTGGGGTGATTTTTGATGGCAAGCATGTGGCGTATCAAGCTATCATCAGGCTCGACTCCCAGGCGCTGAGCAGCGGCGTATTCTTTATTATTGAGATCGTAAAGCAGGGTGAAGCTATCTGCCTGTGAGAGCTCCGCTAGATCACTGATGCTGGAGAGCGTGCGCGCAGATCCGACATCATCGTATGCATTCTGAATCATCGAGAGAGTATCTTGCCAATAGAGGCGCACGAGGACGCCACCGACAAAAATCACCAGAATGAGTGGGAGTGTTATTTTCATCACTACATGATAAGCATATCGGACGACGAAGTCAAGAGAGTGTCTCGAATCCCTGCAGTGTAATAATGTTATTTTAGCGATAGTTAACACAGCAAAGCGACTATCACCCTCATTCAGGCGTGCTGACACCCCCCATATGATCACGTCACGCATGATTCACGTACTCGCCGCCTCTCTGCCGCGGTGAATAGTAAGAAGACGCACGATATCTTTATAAAAACTCTTGCCAAGTCCTTTTTTTAAACGTATACTTCTCAGGAAGACTTGTTGGAAAGTATCATTCTCATCTATTGGGTTCAGCAGCTTCACCACATCACTCAGATAATCGATCAATGGCAAACAACAAACCATCCCGCGGACGCTCTCCACAACGTAAAAAAAAGCCAGGTGCTCGACCAGCTGGTAAGCACTCCTCCTCTCAGCCTCGCATCAAGACACCTACCGATGGTGAGGGTGAAATCGAAATGGAAGGCATCATCTCCGCCGTCCTCGCAGGCACGATGTTCCGTGTTCGTGCCGCCAATGGTCACGAATTCCTCGCCCATATCTCGGGCAAGATGCGCAAGCGCTTCATCCGCCTCGTCGTCGGCGACCGTGTGAAGATCGAAGTCTCGCCCTACGATATGAGCAAGGCACGCATCACCTTCCGCATTGGCTAAATCGTGCTGGATACAGAAGTGCTGCAAGCACCTCTCGACCGGACCACCCCTAGATGGTGGTCTTTTTTTTGTGCCCTGATGACGCCAGTGCAGACCAGCGGCTCTCTGACACGATTCACTCACCTTACGAATCTCAGCGCAACTTGGTGATGTATCAGCGATGCGGTCAGCATCAGGAGGAGCTGGTCTTTGATGCAGGATTGGCGCAGGAGCATCCCTGTATGATCGTCAAGATAGCCCTCAGCCCAACTCAAAACCGCGCGTCGAGCGCGTGGACTTCATCCCCAAGGGGGAGATCTCGCTAGGTGAGCTCACGAGCTCTCGCACACGCCGCATGATCAGCTCCCAGCTTGCGATGAAAAGATGATCTACAGGCTGACCATTCCCACTGAGACGCCCCAATAAGCGCGCGCTCGTATCAGTCAGCACGAACCAAAAGGCTGCATCCTCGGGGAGGATGCAGCCTGCTTTGTCTGTCGGGGGACAGGAAAGGGTGAAAAATAGGGGGCTTCTACTTTCTCGCGAGGTAAGATTTTGAGATGATTTTCAAGTTGGATTTCTTTCGAATTGATGGCTCAGAGTGACCTCTGAGACGAAAATTCGGGAGAAATCCAGCTGAAAAGCGCTCAAAAGCTGCCTCGTGGCGCGAGTTTCGCGATTTGCTTATTGAGAATGACGAGAATTTAGAAGTCTCCTATCTTAGACGAGGCCCTGATCGATCATCGAGTCAGCCACCTTGACGAAGCCTGCCATGTTGGCGCCGGCGACGTAGTTGGTGAAGTCAGCCTTGGAGTCAGCGGAGTATTCGCGGGCGTGGCTGTAGGCGTTGTCGTGGATGTTCTTCATGATGCCTTGGAGCTTCGCGTCGACTTCTTCGCGAGTCCAGTTGAGGCGCATGCTGTTCTGCGACATTTCGAGACCGGAGGTAGCGACACCACCAGCGTTGGCGGCCTTGCCTGGTCCGTAGAGGATCTTGGCGGCGAGGTAGACGTCGATGCCCTCGATGTTGGTGGGCATGTTGGCGCCTTCGGAGACGAGCTTGCAGCCGTTCTTCACGAGTGTCTTTGCGTCAGCACCGTCGATTTCGTTCTGCGTGGCAGAGGGGAAAGCGCAGTCACAAGCAACACCCCAAGGACGCTGTCCTGCGTGGAAGGTGGAGCCGGGGAACTGGGCGGCGTATTCTTCGATGCGGCCGCGGCGGTTGTTCTTGAGGTCCATGACCCAAGCGAGCTTTTCCGCGTCGATACCTGCGGGGTCGTGGATGAAGCCAGCGGAGTCAGAAAGCGTGACGGCCTTCGCGCCGAACATGTTGAGCTTTTCAACGGTGTACTGAGCGACGTTGCCCGAGCCAGAGACGGTGCAGATCTTGCCTTCGAGGTCCTGGTTCTGCGTGGCGAGCATGTTCTGGGCGAAGTAGACAGCACCGTAGCCTGTTGCTTCGGGACGGATGAGTGAGCCACCCCAGTTCAGAGACTTGCCGGTGAGGACACCTGTGAACTCGTTGCGCAGACGCTTGTACTGGCCGAACATGTAGCCGATCTCGCGACCGCCGACCCCGATGTCACCCGCAGGGATGTCGGTGTTGGGTCCGATGTGGCGCTGGAGCTCAGACATGAAGCTCTGGCAGAAGCGCATGACTTCGGCATCGCTCTTGCCCTTGGGGTCGAAGTCAGCGCCGCCCTTGCCACCGCCCATGGCGAGTGTCGTGAGGGAGTTCTTGAAGACCTGCTCAAAGCCGAGGAACTTCAGGATGCTGAGGTTGACGCTGGGGTGGAAGCGAAGACCTCCTTTGTAGGGACCAATCGCGCTGTTGAACTCCACACGGTAGCCACGGTTGACGTGGATGTTGCCCTTGTCGTCTGCCCAGGGGATGCGGAAGGTGATGACGCGCTCGGGTTCGACGATGCGCTCGAGGATGGCGTTGGCTTCGTACTTGGGCTGAGCCGCGAGGACGGGGCTGATGGTGCCGAGTACTTCCTGTACTGCCTGAAGGTATTCAGATTCATGGCTGTTCTTGGCCTGAACCTGCTCAAATACGCGTGAGGTATATGTAGACATGTTGTTCAAAGAGGATTGCCGAGGTTAGTGCATGCTACTCGCGTAGCACAGAGGCTTTCGGTGCGCAGAGTCTATCATTATTTTTATAGGAGATAAAGATTTTTTTCTTCTTTTCGCGTAGGGGCTTTGTATTAAGCTGATTTTGCCTGTCAGCATCGTGTCATACTCGCGTAGAGCGCCTGCCCCCCCCCCCTCGTGCGCTCCACGGCACACGAGGGGAGCGTGCGGGGGACCTATCAAGAGCCTAGTTCGCTCTTGAGTGACTCGTAGAGAGCTAGGTAGTGCTGTGCTTCTTCATCCTGACCTAGTTGCGTGCATGCTACATGCATGCACAGGTAGCTATGCGCGAGACTATAGCGGTCACCTATGCTGCTGTAGATGCCCTCTGCCTGATGGAGGAGTTGGAGTGCTTCTTCTGGATTTGCTTGTAGTAGTCTGAGTATACCCTTGCTCTGAAGGGTATTGGCGAGCCCGAGACGATCTCCTACGGCGAGGTAGAGCTCTTCTGCTTGCTGGTAGGCTTCCAGCGCGACATCATGCTGCGCTTTCATGCGATACACATCGCCCTTGCTCTTCAGGGTATTGGCGAGCCCGAGACGAGATCCTACGGCGAGGAAGAGCTCTTCTGCTTGCTGGTAGGCTTCCAGCGCGACATCATGCTGCGCTTTCATGCGATACACATCGCCCTTGCTCTTCAGGGTATTGGCGAGCCCGAGACGAGATCCTACGGCGAGGAAGAGCTCTTCTGCTTGCTGGTAGGCTTCCAGCGCGACATCATGCATATCTTTCAT